>JAZONI010000055.1:0-19900 GCA_045654445.1 Bacteroidaceae bacterium
TTGTTCTTTCTCTTTCTCAGAGAAGGTTGGAATGTTCTTTTCATTGCTTTGTACTATTTTATTTTGTTCTTCTTTTCTCTTTCAGTGCCCGTTTAATAGTTAGGCTGTGTAATCGGGTTGCAAAAGTAGGCACTTTTTTTCAATTCACCAAAAAATGTGCTGATTTTGTGCAAAAGATTTGGGCATTTTTCTGTTTTCTATTACTTTTGCAGTCGAAAACGAAGAGAAAAGTTTTCTCTGGAGTTCAGAAGTCAGTAGTTATCGCTTCGCTCAAGTAGTTCAGACAAAACTTATTCCGGGGTTTTCGCTGTGGCGTGGAATTATGGATTGACTATTGTGACTATTGTCTGTATTCCTGAACTTCTGACTCCTGAACTCCTAAAAAAGAGTTCCCTTTGTAAAAGTAAAATAGTAATATATAATTAAAGATTAGAGAAAGTTATGATTAATGCACAAGACATCAAGAAAGGTACCTGCATCCGTATGGACGGCAAGTTGTACTTCTGTATCGATTTCCTTCATGTAAAGCCTGGTAAGGGTAACACCTTCATGCGTACCACACTGAAAGACGTAGTTGACGGTTACGTATTGGAGCGTCGCTTCAATATCGGTGAAAAGTTGGAGGATGTACGCGTAGAACGTCGTTCACACCAGTACCTCTATCAGGAGGGTGAGGACTACATCTTCATGAACAACGAGACCTTCGACCAGCACCCCATCGCTAAGGAACTCATCACTGGTGTGGATTACCTTAAGGAGAGCATGGATGTAGAGGTTGTAGTTGATGCTTCTACTGAGACAGTGCTTTATGCTGAACTTCCCACTAAGGTTGTGCTCCAGATTTCATACACAGAGCCCGGTCTTAAGGGTGATACCGCTACTAACACTCTCAAGCCCGCTACACTCGAGACTGGTGCAGAGATTCGTGTGCCTCTCTTCATCAACGAGGGTGAGTATGTAGAGGTTGACACTCGCGACGGTTCATACGTTGGTCGTGTGAAGATGTAATACATCGCAGGGCAAGGCTCTGCTATCATGGATTGATAATGGACAATTGAAATAGACAATTATAGGTGTCGACTTTCGATTGTCCTTTTTTGTTTATGTACTATGCTTGATAAATTGACCATAAACCGCTGGGCCGAGGAGGATCGTCCACGCGAGAAGATGATGAGCAAAGGTGCTCAGGCACTGACCAATGCCGAACTGTTGGCTATACTCATCGGGTCGGGTAGCGATGAAGACTCAGCCGTGAGCCTCATGCAGAAGGTGTTGTCGGCCTATGGGGATAGTCTCGACCGTGTAGGGCGCCTCAGCACAGAGGAGTTGTGCCGTTTCAAGGGTATTGGCCCGGCCAAGGCAATCACGATTCTTGCAGCTTGCGAACTGGGACGTCGGCGTGCCGTAGAGCAGCCTGAACGCAGACAGATACGCTCAGCGGCTCAAGTCTATGATTATTTCTATCCGTTCATGCGCGACCTTGCCGTAGAGGAGTGCCACGTGTTGTTGCTCAACCAATCGTCTGTCGTCATCGACTCGGTGCGCATTGGCATGGGTGGACTCACCGAAACGGTGGTTGATGTGCGTCTCATCATGCGCGAGGCTCTTCTCAAGCGTGCTACGTCCATGATTCTCTGTCATAATCATCCCTCGGGGAGTCTCAGACCAAGCACCTATGATGACCGACTCACTCAGCAGGTGCTTGAGGCAGCACGCCTATTCAACATCACGCTTGCCGATCATGTCATCTTTGCCGATACGGGCTATTATAGTTATGCCGATGAGGGAAAACTGTAAATTAATTGGCAGTTGACAATTGACAATTCACAATTAATACTTATCTTTGCGTGTATGAATGAAAATGATAAACTGGCGTTGCAAGAACGCATCATCGAAGCACTCAAGACAGTGTACGACCCCGAAATTCCCGTCAACATATACGACCTGGGACTAATCTACCGTATCGAACTCACTGACGATGCCCGTGCCGAGATAGACATGACCCTCACTGCCCCCAACTGTCCTGCGGCAGATTTCATAATGGAGGATGTGCGCATGCGTGTCGAGGGCATTACGGGCATCACCAGTGCTACTATCAACCTCGTCTTTGAACCCGAGTGGGACAAGGATATGATGAGCGAGGAGGCGAAGCTGGAGTTAGGATTTCTTTGATTTACAATTTGACGATTTACAAATTACTATTTATTGTCCAATTGGGTTATTTATCAATTTACAATCAAGGACTATACAAATCGCAAAATAGTAAATTAGAAAAATCGCAGAATCAATTGTAAATAGTAAATTTGTAAATAGTAAATAAGAATGGTATATTTCATTTCCGATGCACACCTTGGCAGTCGCGCACTCTCCTCAATGCGCACTCGTGAACGCCGTTTGGTCAACTTCCTCGACAGTATCAAGCACAAGGCTACTGCAGTGTATCTGTTGGGCGACATGTTTGACTTCTGGTTTGAATACCGCAACGTGGTCCCCAAGGGCTACACCCGCTTCCTTGGCAAGTTGTCCGAACTCACCGACCGCGGTGTAGAGGTGCACTTCTTCATCGGGAACCATGATATCTGGTGCAAGAATTATCTAACCGAGGAGTGTGGTGTGACGATGCACTATGAACCTTTTACGGCCGAGATAGAGGGTAAGCTCTTCTACCTCGCTCATGGTGATGGCCTTGGCGACAAGGACCGCAAGTTCTTGTTCCTTCGTGCCATGTTCCACAATCCTGTGCTGCAGCGTCTGTTTGCTTGCATCCACCCTCGCTGGAGCGTAGAGTTTGGGCTGGAGTGGGCCAAGCATAGTCGACTCAAGCACGAACGTGAAGGAGCACCCCGCTATATGGGCGAGCAGAACGAGCCTCTTATCATCTATTCCAAGGAATATCTGAAGTCGCATCCCGACATCAACTATTTCATCTACGGCCACCGGCACATCGAACTGGATCTTATGCTCACGCGTGAGGCCCGCCTGCTCATCTTGGGTGAGTGGGTAGACCTCTGTACCTATGCCGTGTTTGATGGTAAAGAGTTGCGCATGGAGAACTATATCGAGGGTGAAACGCAGCCCTAATGGTATATCTATCTAGCTGGGTGCAGGGAAGAATACATATGCGGGAATAGATTAACCATCAAATAGAGGTGTATTGTCAACTATTTTTCGTATTTTTGCGCTTTAATTACTTAAGAATAACCTCATAAACAATAGACAAACGCTATGAAAGTTGCTATCGTAGGCGCTAGCGGCGCCGTAGGACAGGAGTTCCTTCGTGTACTTGAAGAAAGAGATTTCCCCATCGACGAACTTGTATTGTTTGGTTCGCCCCGCAGTGCAGGCAGCGTCTATACCTTCCGTGGAAAAGAAATCACCGTGAAGTTGTTGCAGCATAATGACGACTTCAAGGGCATCGATATCGCCTTCACATCGGCTGGTGCAGGCACCTCAAAGGAGTATGCTGATACCATCACCAAGTATGGCGCCATTATGATTGATAACAGTAGTGCTTTCCGTATGGACGAGGATGTACCTCTCGTAGTTCCCGAGGTGAATGCCGAGGATGCGCTTACCCGTCCGCGTGGCATTATTGCCAATCCCAACTGTACCACTATCCAGATGGTCGTAGCACTCAAGGCTATCGAGAAGTTGTCACACATCAAGACCGTGCATGTGTCTACCTATCAGGCCGCCAGTGGTGCTGGTGCTGCCGCTATGGCCGAACTTTATGAGCAGTATCGTCAGGTGCTCGCTGATGAACCTGTGACTGTGGAGAAGTTTGCCTATCAGTTGGCTTTCAATCTTATCCCTCAGATTGATGTGTTTACCGACAACGGCTACACCAAGGAGGAGATGAAGATGTATCACGAGACCAAGAAGATTATGCATTCAGATGTCCGCGTCAGCGCCACTTGTGTGCGTGTGCCTGCTTTGCGTTCACACTCTGAGAGCCTTTGGGTAGAGACTGAGCGTCCCATCAGCGTAGAGGAGGCCCGCGAGGCTTTTGCTCATGGCGAAGGTCTTGTGCTCATGGATAACCCTGCAGAGAAGGAGTATCCCATGCCTCTCTTCCTCGCAGGTAAGGATCCTGTTTATGTGGGGCGTATCCGTAAGGATCTTGCCAACGACCATGGTCTCACTTTCTGGATCGTAGGTGACCAGATCAAGAAGGGCGCTGCCCTCAATGCTGTGCAGATTGCCGAATATCTCGTGGCACAAGGTGTCGTAAAATAATGAAAAGAAACAAAGTCGTGCAAGAGAAGCAGCAGAGCGAGGTCGTTCGCCACGAACGCCTCGTCTGTTTAGTCAGCGATGATGAGATGCGCATCGTTGACAACTACTTGCGCAAATATAAGATTACGAATAAGAGCCGCTGGATGCGCGAGACCCTGCTGGCTTTCATTCATCAGAATCTCTCTCAAGACTACCCTACATTGTTTAATGAACACGACATGCGCCGCTGATGACTGCTTCCGATGACATACGCTATATGAAGATGGCGCTCGATGAGGCAGCCAAGGCTTATGCACAGGGCGAGGTACCTGTAGGTGCTGTTGTGGTATGTAAGGGGCGTGTGATAGCGCGTGCCCACAATCTCACCGAGACGCTCACCGATGTCACCGCCCATGCTGAGATGCAGGCCGTCACGGCTGCCGCCAACTATTTGGGTGGCAAGTATTTGAATGAGTGTACGCTCTATGTCACTGTAGAACCCTGTATCATGTGTGCCGGTGCTTTAGGGTGGGCACAATTGCAACGCCTCGTGTATGGCGCCGCTGATGAGAAGCGAGGTTACCAGCGCTTTGCTCCACAGGCATTGCATCCCAAGGCCGAGGTCGTTTCGGGGGTCATGGCCGATGAGTGTAGCGACCTCATGAAACGTTTCTTCAGTCAGCGTCGATAAGTTGGAGGAATAAAAAACAAGTAGTCTCGCAGGAGGCTACTTGTTCTTTTTATAGTAATGTCAGTTCCGGTTTATTCGCTTTGGCCCAACTCCTTCAATAATCCTTCACATGCATCCTCGAGAATGTCGATGACATTTTCGAAGCCCTGCGCTCCGCCATAGTAGGGGTCGGGCACATGGTCGGCCACGAGGCGTGTACAATACTCCGTCATGCGATGTATCTTCGCTTCGGCTTCGATGCTGGGAGCCAAGTCGCGCAGTCCGCCTATATTGCTGTCGTCCATGCCGATGATGAGGTCAAACTCCTCGAAGTCGGTCATTCGCACAGGACGCGACAGGTGTGTGATGTGGTAGCCACGGCGCGAGGCATGTGCACGCATGCGAGGGTCGGCCTGCTCGCCTTGATGATAACTGATGAGCCCAGCCGAATCCACCGTGATGGTCTTGTCCAGTCCCTCGCGTTTCAGTATTGTGCGCATAATCTCTTCGGCTGTACATGAGCGGCAGATATTGCCGAGGCAGACGAATAGAATATGTGTTGTCTTATTGTTTGTCATATCCTATGATTTTAAGAACTTGCCCCTTCCTGTTTGGGTCTTGCTTGGTGTAAAGGGGAGTTAGAACAGATAGTTGAATCCGATATTGTTCCACAACTTTTGTCCATCGCGGCTGTCGAGGGCACGGGCCATCTCGACAGAGATCACGAAGTTGCGGTTCATCACAATCTTCAATCCGCAACCGGCAGTAGCGTGCAGTTGCTCTTCTGCATTGGAATAGAACGGATTTCCCTCCTCTTTTACAGGTCCTCCTTCGGGAACTCTCCAAGCTTCGTATGCTGCCTTCTGCTCTTTCAATCTGTAGGGCTGGATCACCTGACCCATGTCGAAGAAGGGGTTCAGGGCGATGTGGAAGTTCTGGTTGAGAGCGCGGAAGTTCACGATGCGCCAGCGGAACTCGGTATTGAGCCATACCATGCCATTACCCACTACGCCGTTGCGATTGATACCGCGAACCGATGCGTTACCGCCAAGACCCTCGGTGTAGACCTTGCGGAAGAAGAGGGTGTTGAGGTTGTTGATGAAGTAGTAGGGTATCTCACCTGCGAGCTTGGTCTGTATGCCGAGACGATAGGCGAAGGTGAGCTTATCCTTCCATACAGGTACGTACTGGCTACCTACGAAGGTGAAGCCCAGGTTGCTATAGCCCTTACGGTCGATGATGTCGGGGGCGCCTACGAGAGTTGCCTCGATGTTGACGCCGCGCGTGGGATCACTGTCGTGGTCGCGGGTGTCGTAGACGAGGCCTGCCTTGAGCTGGAGCACGTTGCCGCCGTGGGCTTCGTTGTCGCGGATGAGGCCGAAATTGCGGTATAGGTCGTAGAGGGTCACTTGATTCTCGTATCCGTTAATCTTTACATTTCCGGTTTGTATGTTGTAGTAACCGAAACCTGCTGCCCAATGCAAATTGCCGGTGATGCGGCGCTGTACGCTGGTGACGAGACGGAACTGGTTGCGCTTCATCCAATAGAAGGCCGATGTGGTACCTTCATCCAGCACCTCACCATTAATAGGGTAAAGATGCCCGGGCATGTAGGGCGATGCATAGCCGTTGAAGCCGTAGAAGTCGAACTTCTTGGCGTTGAAGTAGGTGCAGTCGAAGAAGAGCTTGCCATCGGGGATGAGGGTCTTGAAGTCGCCATAGCAGCGCAGCAGCGACGAACCGCCCGTATAGGTCGAAGCCTCGAGGTTCACCTTATAGTTATACGAGGGGTAGTTGGTGCCGTCGCCGTAGTTGAAGATGTCGACACAGGCACCATACTGGAAGCCGAGGTCGCTATCCCAACCTACTACAGGCAGGGGACCGAAGTTCCATCCTTGTTTGATGATTTCACTCTTTGTACTTTCTTGAGCGGAGAGGCCGAGTGTAGCAGCACACATCAGCAAGCCAAATAGAATACGTTTCATAGTTATATATTAGTTAAGTTGTTAATAGGCGTACTATAATTGTTGGCAAAGGTAGTTAAAAGAATGAATTATGCCAAAAAATCCCTTTTTATTCCGACCGATATGAGAGGATGTGCCATGTGACGCCTATAGCAATGGCTATCATCAGGCATTTTAGCCAGATGGGGTCGAGGATATAGGTACAGAAGAGAAGCGATGCCCATAGCAGTACAAGGATGTATACTTTGGCATGCCGGGGGATTACCCTCTTCTCCGTAAAGTTCCGGATATATGTTCCCAGGTGCGGATGGTTCATCAGCCAATGGTACATTCGGCGCGAGCCGCGATAGTAGCAGAAGGCCGTGAGCAATAATAAAGGAGTGGTGGGCAACACCGGTAGAAAGATGCCGATAATGCCCGCCACTAGGCTGATTGATCCTAAAAGGATATAGAGAAATCTCATTCTCTTAATTAAGAGGAACTTTGAGTTAGGAATAATAAATTAGGAGTTAGGGATTAGAAGCACTGTCTGGATGAAAACAATTCCTACTTCCTAACTCCTATTTTCTAATTGATTTACATGTCATACTCCAAGCCATCACCGACACCATATTCGGGCGACATGCCTTCGTCCATCTTGCGAGGTTTCTTGGCACGCATGTTACCGAAGCTGTAGGTGAGGGTTGCGCTCAGGCGACGTCCACCACGGAAGTTGCTGCTGTTCTGATAGAAGTTCTCACCCCATTTCTCCGAGTGGAAACGACGTGAGTTGAGCAGGTCGCGGCCATTGAGCGAGAGGCTCCACTTGCCGCCGGCAAACTGCTTGCGCACTCCTGCGTCGAGACCGTAGTTGGGGGCACGATAGCCTTGTGCGATGACGCTCTTGGCATTGTACATACCCGTCAGTTGCACCGACCATGCCTTGGGCAGGCCCATAGTACCCATCATGCGGAGGTTCCATGAGAAGTCCTCGCTGGCATCGCCATGGAGGTTCTGTCCGTTGGGCATGAGGAAGTCAAAGGCTTCGAGTTTATAGTAATACATGTTGAGTGTCGTGGTGAGGTCAAGTTTTCCGAAGAAGCGGTTCTTGCCCACAATCTCCACACCCGATGAGAGCGACTGTGCCACATTCTCCGTTGTGCTGTACATGATGTCGCCCTCCATGTAGGATATGCGCTGCATGATATCGTCGGTCGTGCGGTAGTAGGCCGATACAGACAACATATGGTTTTCCCATGACTTGAGGTAGTTGAGCTCGAAAGCGTTAGAGTATTCGGGCTTCAGCAAGGGATTACCGAACGAGATGTTGGTCGAGTCTGCTATGTTCTGGAATGAGTTGAGTTGGCCTCCCCAAGGACGACGCACGCGCTTGGTGTAGTTGACCTGCAGCTCATTATCGTTAGGCAACTGGTACGAGAGGAATACGCTGGGGAACAGCTTGAATACCGGTTCCAATGGCTCGTAGTGAGGTATCTCGTTACCACCGGCAACCTCCTTGGAGTAGGAGTTGGTGCTCACCTTGTAATATTCGCCACGCATACCTACCTGATAGCCAAAGTTCTTCCACAACTTGCCCGAGTAGGTGGCGTAGAGGGCATGCAGGTCGCGGCTATATACGAATCGGTTGTAGAGAGCCGCTATCTCTTGCTGCTTGTCGGGATCGGCAAAAGTGCTGATGGGGCTGTTGTCTCGTGAGAAGGTACCGCGATAGCCAGCCTGTAGCTTATGGTTCTCGTTGAACGCATTCTCGTAGTCGAGTTGCAGCTCATATTCGGTGTTGTCCATCGTGCTCTCCTGCAACTGGTAGGAACCATAACTGTTGTACACGGTGTCTACATATATATTGCTGCCGCTATTGTCCCAGTTGTGGCGCGAGGCGGTGAAGTCGAGGTAGTGTGTGGTGCTCCACTCGTGCTTGTATCCGAGGCTGAGGTTATACATGAGCATGTCGCTAGTGCTAGTGGTGGTGCGTTGACGGTAGTAGTCGATACGTTCTCCTGCTATAGTGCCATGTCCGGCTGTGTAGTCGGTGATGTTGTCGCGGCCATGGTTGCCCATCATGCCCATGAAGTCGACAGAGATATGGTCCTTTGCTGTGGGGTGCCAGGTGAGTCCGGCGCGTGCAAACATGTTGCTGCCCTTCATGTGACCTTGTCCCAATTGGTCGAGATAGGTCGTGTCGGCCCCCATGTAGGTCTCGCGGTAGCTGTCGTTCTCGTTCATGTTGCGGCGCTCGCGGTAACTGATGTTGGCATATGCGTCAAGCAGTCCGCTGCTATAGTTGATGTTGGCGCTGGCATTGTATCCGCCAAAGTCGGTGCTGTTCATCGTGTTGGCACCCACCTGTGCGCTGCCATAGTATCCCGCTTTGCGGTCACGCTTGAGTACGATGTTGATGATGCCTACCGTACCTTCGGGACTGTACTTGGCCGAAGGGTTGGTGATGACCTCGATACGCTCGATGCTCTCGGCGGGCATCTGCTCCAGGATGTCACCCTGGTTGTCGGCGGTGAGTCCCTGCGCTTTACCGTTGATCCATACCGTCACACTCTCCGACCCACGTAGCGATACGGTACCTTCGGTATCAACCTCTACGGAGGGGATGTTTTGCAGGATGTCCGATGCCGAACCACCCGTAGCCGCAATGGCCTGGTCTACGTTGAACACCTTCTTGTCGATCTCAAATTTCATCTGCGAGCGTATGCCTGTCACCTCTACCTCTCCCAGTACCTGGCTGTCCTCTTCAAGGGAGATCTGTTTGAAGTGGGCGCTCTTGGCCTGTGCCGAGAGGGTGAACTCGCGCGTGGCATTTTGGTATCCGATGTACGATACCGTGAGCACGTAACTGCCAAAGTCCAGCCCGTCGATGCGGAACGCACCGTCAATGTCCGACATCACACCGCCGGCGATGTCGTTGCTTCCTTTGGGGTACACTACAACGTTGACAAATTCGATGGCTTCGCCTGTGGCCTTGTCAACCACTTTGCCACGTACACTACCTTGCGCCATCGCAGCGCCGATCGGTGCCAATACTCCTGCGATGAGGAACAGCAGAAATTTTTTCATCTTGAGAAGGGTATATTTTTAAGTTTATTCTTTCATTTTCACAAAACGGCTGCAAAGATAAGGCTTTTATTTCTTATTTTATAGCGAATAGACATCGCAAAATGAACGAAGGTTGTATAAATAAAAAAAAAGATGTATCTTCGCACGAAAATAGCATATATTCATTTATTATCATTTAAATAACGTATTTCTATGAGAAACAGATTCCTGACCTTGTGCTTGGCTGTGTTCTGCTTGGGAACATCCGTGGCACTGAAAGCTGAGAATGACAAACCGTTTGTAATCCCCGAGTTGCGCCAGTGGCAGGGTGCCGATGGTATGGCAGCCATCAATGCCAAGAGCAAGGTGCTCTATGCCGATGCTGCATTGCAACAGGCCGCCGAGGCTATGGCCGAGGACTATGGCTTGCTGTTTGGCAAGGCTCTCAAGGCGAAGGCTACAAAAGATGCGGCTAAAGCTGCTGCTGGTAGCATCGTCATCACTCTTACCGACGACAAGGAGTTGGGCGACGAGGGTTACGCCATCGAGATTGGCGATGTGGTGGCCATCAGCGCAAACACGACTACCGGTGCCTACTGGGCTACACGCACCTTGCTGCAGATCCTCGAGCAGAGCGAGGGCGCTAACCTCCCCAAGGGTACTATCCGTGACTGGCCCGACTATGCCGTACGCGGGTTCATGATCGACTGCGGCCGTAAGTACATCCCTCTGGACTACCTCAAGCAGTACAGCAAGATCATGGCTTACTATAAGATGAACACCCTCCAGGTGCACTTGAACGACAACGGTTTCAAGCAGTACTTCGGTGACAATTGGGACGAGACCTACGCAGCCTTCCGTCTCGAGAGCGAACTCTTCCCCGAGCTCACCGCCAAGGACGGCTTCTATGGCAAGGACGAGTTCCGCCAGTTCCAGAAGGATGCTGCCAAGATGGGTGTGAACATCATCCCCGAGATCGATGTGCCTGCCCACTCACTCGCCTTCACCCACTTCCGCAAGGAGTTCGGCACAGAGAAGTATGGCGTTGACCACCTCGACCTCTTCAACCCCAATGTATACACCTTCCTCGACTCGCTCTTCACCGAGTACCTCGAGGGCGAAGACCCCGTATTCGTAGGCAAGCAGGTACACATCGGTACCGACGAGTACTCCAACGCCGAGAAGGAGACCGTGGAGAAGTTCCGCGCCTTCACCGACCACTACATCCGCCACATCGAGAGCTTCGGCAAGCAGGCCTGCGTATGGGGTGCACTCACCCATGCCAAGGGCGACACTCCCGTGAAGTCAGAGAATGTGATCATGCACTGCTGGTACAACGGCTATGCCGACCCCACAGAGATGAAGAAGCAGGGCTACCAGCTCATCAGCATCCCCGACGGCTCGGTATACATCGTGCCCGCTGCAGGCTACTACTACGACTACCTCAACCTCCCCTACCTCTACAACACCTGGAACCCCTCGATGATCGGCAACCAGAAGTTCGAGTTCGGCGATCCCGCCATCCTGGGCGGTATGTATGCCGTGTGGAACGACGTGGCTGGCAACGGTATCTCTGTTGACGATATCCACCACCGCTGCTACCCCGGCCTGCAGGCTATCTCGGCCGCTACCTGGAGTCCCACCTACCGTGCAGTACCCTTCGAGGAGTTCGACCAGAAGCGTCATCAGTTGAGCGAGGCTCCTGGCGTGAACGAGTTGGGCCGCTTCGAGGGTGCAGTAGGCAGCGTGGTATACAGCCTCGACGAGGTCAAGGCAGGCAAGAGCTATCCCCACAAGGAGGCTGGCTACGACTACAGCGTAGCGTTCCATCTCGATGGAGCCAAGGAGGAGCGCGGTACACTGCTCTTCTCGAACAAGGACACCGAGTTCTACCTCAGCAGCCCCATAGACGGCCGCATGGCGTTCGTGCGTGACGGATACCTCAACACCTTCGACTACTACGTACAGGAGGGCAAGAGTGCCGACATCCGCATCGAGTGCACCAACACCGCCACCCGTCTCTTTGTCAACGGTCAGTTGAAGGACGAGCTCAAGCGTGCCAAGCGCTGGGCATCGGAGAAGACCTCGTACGACTATGTACCCACACTCTTCTTCCCCTTGCAGCAGGCTGGTGACTTCAAGAGCAAGGTGACCAAGCTCGAGGTAGTGAAGATGAAGTAACTCTACAGCGTGAAGATAAAGAAAGGAGAGGGCGACCTCTCCTTTTTTTCTTTGCCTGTCTGGGTCTCGGATAAAATATTTCTTGATAATCGTTGGCTATTCGGAAAATATCGTTACCTTTGCCCTTGCCTTTCCGTAGGACTGGGCGCAGGCCGCAAGGGGGGTACTTTTTAGTAAAGGGTGTTATTGAATTATCTTCTAAGAACGAACTTCGCAACTTTGATTCTTGAAACGAAGATAGTGGCAGTAGCACCGCATCCGTTTGATTTATCACTCTACGAACATTTTGCTCGTGGAGAGTGTGATATCTCAATGTGGTGTGGGCTATTGTCTTATCCGTTTCAAAGGCAATGCGAAGGCCTGTTCTTAGGGTGAGACAATATGTTCCTGCACCCTATTTTTATTTTATAAAGGCCGCTCTTGGGGACGGGGAGGTGACGGATTGAATTATGAAGAAGATATTGAATCTCGGATTCTTTATTGCCGCTTTGATGATGGCTTCTTGTCTTGAGGAGAGGGAACCTTCATTGAGTTTTGTGGAAGGTGACAAGTTGGAACTCACTTATGGCGAGTCAAAAAAACTGCATCTGAACTACACCCCTCATGATGCGGTGTTGGGCACGGTTCGTTGGCGTGAATCTAATGGTTCTGTTGCATGGGCCGATAACTTTGGAAAGGTGTATGCTTGGGGTGTTGGCGAGTCGGTTATCACTGCTGAGACCGAAATAGAAGGGGTGCAGGTCACTGCTACTTGCTTGGTTACCGTGAGGGAGGAGAAGATGACTTCACTCAAATTGGATACGACGGAATGTATACTGACATTTGGACAGAAGGTTAAACTTGCTGCTACTTACGAACCATCAAATCCAAGTTTCCCAGAATTGTCATGGAGCAGTTCGGACGAAAATATTGCGACTGTCAATGGTAATGGTGAGGTAAGTGCCAAGAATGAAGAGGGTGAGTGCGTTATAACCGTGACGAACAGAGACAGTAGTTTGACAGCACAATGTCATCTTTATGTTATTCCCGTAGAAATGACTTCGCTCCAGTTGAGTGAGACACATCGTGACTTGGAGATAGGCAAGCAGTTTAAGTTGACTGCATCGTATGAACCTTCAGATGTCACCTATAAAGATTTGCATTGGAGCAGTTCTGACGAGAGTGTGGCTACGGTATCCAATGGTCTTGTCATGGCTGTAGGACTCGGTGATTGCGTTATTACTGTGTCGAACAGAGATGGTAGCATGACTGCAGAGTGTGAAGTCTCTGTGTATAGTGTGGAGATGACCTCGCTGGTTTTGAGTGAGACGAAGTGTGAGATAGCCCTTGGCGAAAGCCATGAACTTAAAGCGACATATGAGCCAGAGTATGTTACTCTGCCTAAATTGACATGGAGCAGTTCTGACGCGAAGGTGGCAAAGGTTGTCGATGGTAAGATAGAACCCATTGGTGTAGGTACTTGTGTTATTTCTGTTACCAACCATAACGAGAGCCTGACAGCTCAATGCGAAGTTATCGTCTATATAAAAGAGATAGCTGCCATATCTTGCCTTTCGGAGAAGACCTTGGAGCAGGGCGAACATTTTGTGCTTTCGGCAACGTACGAGCCTTCGTTTGTTAGCCCGGGTTGTGATATACTCTATTGGGAGAGTTCAGATGAATCTGTGGCAACTGTAAATAAAGAGACAGGAGAGGTTACATGCGTTGGTGTTGGCGAATGTACAATCACCGTAGGCAACACCTACAACGATGTAACTGCCACATGTCGCTTGACCGTATTGCCTATTTCGGTAAAGAGCATATCTCTAAACAAAACATCTTTGCAAGCTATTATTGGAAAGGCATACAAACTGTCGTACACCATAAATCCAGATAACGCTGCTAATAAAGAGGTTAAATGGGAGAGTTCAGACAACTCTATTGCGACTGTCGCCGAGGATGGTACCATGACTCCTATCAGTAAGGGAAAAGCAACCATCAAAGTAACCGCACAAGATGGAAGCAATAGCTTTTCCGAATGCGTGGTTGAAGTTATGGATGCGAAATCCTATGTTGAAAATTATATTTCAATAAGACAAACAGGACTCTCAGGAATAGTAATTAATGGGGTGGCTCAGCCCGGTAGTACTTGGTCATTTAAAGCCACCAACAATGGTGACGAAACTGTTTATTTAAAAGAGGTTAGAGGCTATGGTTCAATGAGAGGATCTATATCTATAGATAAGGAACTAACACCAGGTCTTAGCTATGACGGAGGTTTCAAAACTAACAAGCTTGACTGGGTATTTGAAATCAATGGCGTAGAGTGCGTCAAACGCTATTAACCATCATATATTCAATTTTTCATATCTCCACGGCATTGGTCGTGGAGATATTTTTGCAATAATATAGATGTTTCCCAAGTCTCGGTCTCGTCCTCTTGGGGGACGAGCGGAGGGGGTATTTGCAAGAATTGTATCACTTCTCTCTCTTTGAGGATACTCCTCCTAACCTGGGAGGAGAATTTAATGGATGTGGATAACTCCTATGTTATAGCTTATTTTTTACATTTCAGTATTAGTAACACATAATCAGACTATCAGGAACAGCCTAGTACAACTCCCTTTTGGAGGTGACGGATAGTGAATGTTCTTTTTTAGACTCCTTACTGGTGGTAAAAGTTCATAAATAGGTTGGCTGTGGCATAAAGCAGAACTTTATATCGGCAATACTACTGTACTAAATAAGTTGACAAATGGTTCAGTACTTCTTTGCTGGTACTTTTGTACTGAGCCTCCAGTATTCGAGTATTGGCAAAGAAGTACTGAAAATTCGCACTGCCCAATTTTGTGTAACGCAATAGTGATTTCTTCGGTGGCCTTTAATGTTATCGAACTGCTGTCCTCTCTGCCACAGCCAACCTATTTATGAACTTTTGTAACCTAAGAAATGGGCCAGTTCACGAGATACACCTGCTCGGTGGCGCGGGTGATGGCGGTGTATAGCCAGCGGTAGTAGTCGATGAGCGAACTGTCGGGCGGCAGGTAGCCTTGGTCAAGGTAGATGGCGCTCCACTGACCGCCTTGTGCCTTATGGCAGGTCACGGCATAGGCATATTTGATCTGCAAGGCATTGAAGTAGGGGCTCTCGCGCAACTGCTTGTAGCGCTCTTTCTTTTGAGGTATGTCGGCGTAGTCCTCCATGACGGCCTCGAAGAGGCGGTTGCTCTCGTCGCGGGTCAGTGAGGGGGATTCGGAGTGTAGCGTGTCGAGCAGGACGGTGGCCTCCATCTCGAAGTCGTCGTAGTCGGGGAAGGTGAGTTGCACGTCGGCAAAGCGGAAACCGTATAGTTCGCGTGTGCGACGCACACGGCGCACCACAGCGACATCGCCATTGGCGATGAATGACAGCGGTTGGGCCTGGTGTTGCTCGCGCACGAGACGTTCTACCCAATAGTAGTTGTTCTTCACCACCATGATGCGGTCGCCCGTAGCCAGCTCGTCTTCACGGTAAAGGATCATGTTGCGGATGCCTTGATTGTAGATGTTGGCCCGCTTGTTTGAGCGGCAGATGATCATGCAGTCGTCGGCTCCCCAGCGCGAATAGGCTGTGGTGAGCGACTCTACGAGTTCGTCGCCCGGCAGACGGCACACATCGGGCGATGAGCGGTGGTCGATGATGCTCGATGGGGAACCCTCCTCGTCGGCCACGATCAGGCTCTCCTGCCCGTCCCGGAGGTCTATCAGCTTGCAACGTATCGTCGTGGCATTGTAGAGGATGCCCGACTCGGTGAGTTGGCGCATCACCTGGGTGAGTGTCATCTCGAAGACATGGAGCCCGTAGGAGGCCAGCAGCGAGGGCATCAGTGCGGGACTCTCCTCTTCGCCCACTGGAGGCAGCTGGGCGGTGTCACCCATGAGCATCAGGCGGCAGCCCTCGCCCGAGTAGACGTATTGGATGAGGTCGTCGAGGAGTCGGCCCGTGCCGAAGGTGGAGGAGGAGAGGCCGTCGTTGGAGATCATGGATGCCTCGTCGACGATGAAAAGCGTATGCTTGGAGAGGTTTACGTTGAGCGAAAAGGTGTCGGTGTCGGTGATTGTCTTCTGTCGGTAGATGCGCTTGTGTATGGTGTAGGCCGGGCAGCCGGCATACGATGCGAACACCTTGGCGGCACGTCCTGTAGGTGCCATCAGGACCACGGGCTGCTTCAGTTCGACAAGCGTTTTCACTAAAGCACCCACCAGAGTCGTCTTTCCTGTGCCCGCATAGCCACGGAGTAAAAACAGCTCCATGCCTCGGCGTGACATCAGGAAGTCGCCCATCATGTTTATGGCTTCAGCCTGTTCGCTGGTCGGCACAAAACCGAAATTTTCCTTTATTTTTGTGGCTAGAAAACTATTTATCATCTGCTTTCGGCGAAAAAAAACGATTATTTATAGCATATTCAAACTATTTGTCTTACTTTTGCAGCACGAAATTAATTAAATAAATCATATAAACATGAAAAAAATTGTAAATATTGTATTAGCATTGTGCGTTGTCGGCCTGGGATACATCTGCGTAGGCAGTATCATGGGTTCTATCAACTTCGGTAAAGAGCGTGAGGCTAGAGAAAAGGAGATTATTGCCCGCTTGATTGACATCCGTACCGCACAGATTGCGTTCCGCGATTTGAACATGGGTCAGTACACTGACAAT
This sequence comes from Bacteroidaceae bacterium, assembly GCA_045654445.1. Taxonomy (GTDB): domain Bacteria; phylum Bacteroidota; class Bacteroidia; order Bacteroidales; family Bacteroidaceae; genus UBA1189. The sequence continues at coordinate 16,753 of JAZONI010000055.1, forward strand.
TTTGATGAGTTGATTGATTTCGTTAAGAATGATAGCCTTCCCTTTGTGATGAAGGTGGGTGAGCTCACTGATAAGCAGCTTGAAGATGGCTTGACTGAAGGAAAGGCTGTAAAGATGATCGAAGACGCTAGAGCGGCAACTCGACCCGCTGTGGCCAAGAAGAAATGGCAGGAGGCTGAGCAGGCTGGTCTTGTCAAGCTCAACAAGAAGGGCGAAGTGGAAGAGTATATCTTCAGCCGCGACACTTTCTGGGTGGCTGCTATCGACACGCTCTTCCCCCAAGGCTTCAACGCTGATTCATTGCGCTACGTTCCTTTCGGCAATGGTGCTGAGTTCGAAATGCGCACTGGTTGCGACTCAAGCAGCAAGTCTGGTAACAAGCTCTACCTCTTCGAGGCTAAGACCCTCTATCGTACCTACCTCGAAGGTATTAATAAGGACGAGTTGAACAACCTCATCGACCTCCAAATGGAGCTCGGTCGTTACCCCGGCTTGAAGGTGGGTGATGCTGAGGTTGGTAACAACAATGCCGGTAACTGGGAGTAATCTCATCTCAACAGCCGATTGTGATCAATTTCAGAAAGAGCAAGCAATATACACTATCCATCCGTCTGAGTACGGATGGATTTTGTTTTGCTGTACACAACCCATTGGCCGACAATGAGTTTGCTTATATGCCTTATCGTGTCGAGTCACATAAGACCGTTGCGGGAAATCTGAAGACAGCCATGGAGGGAACCGAACTGCTCAAGCATCCCTATGCTACGGTGAATATCGTCCTTCCCGATGCCCCATACACCCTTGTCCCTAAAGAATACTATGCCGAACAATGTGCCAGCGACATCTATCAGCAGAACTTCCCGCTGACAAGCGGTTCGGCTGAGATCCTGAGCAACATCGTGGGTGAAGAACAAACCGTAGTGCTGTTTGCCATCGAGAAAGACCTCTATAAGCTGATTACACAGCGCTATCCCAAGGCACAGATATACGCATCCGTCAGTGCACTGATCAACTATGGCGTAGAGAAGAGTTACGCTCAAAACTCCCCATATTGTCTGGCCCATTTGCGTAAACAAGGTACCGACTTGCTATGCTTCTCGAATGGTACACCCCTGTTTGTCAATACATTCCGTGGAAACAATATGGCCGACATGCAATATTTCCTGCTCAATTGCTGGCAAGTGCTTGGCCTCTCACAGGAGGATGACACATTGCACATCGCAGGAACCACACGCCATGGGAAGACCCTCATGAAAGAGTTGGACCGATTCATCCAAAACATACATCAAATTCGCCCCGCCGAAGAGTTCCACTCTACCGAGTTGGCACGCATTGACGGAATGCCCTTTGACCTCCAAACCCTCATCTCATGCGAGTAATCAGTGGAAAATATAAGCGCCGCACTTTCGATGTGCCGCGCACGTTCAAGGCACGCCCCACAACGGACTTTGCCAAGGAAAACCTGTTCAATGTGCTCACCAACCTTATCGACTTCGATGAGTGTGCCAATGTGCTGGATCTCTTCGCAGGTACGGGAAGCATCAGCCTCGAGTTCGTCTCGCGCGGCTGCAATAGAGTGATATCCGTAGAACGCGAACCGTCGCACCATACCTTTATATATAAGGTGAAGGAGCAGTTGGGCGAAACCAACTGGATTCCCTTGCGGGCCGATGTGTTCCGCTATATAGAGAAGTGTCACGACACCTTCGACCTCATCTTTGCCGATCCCCCTTATGCCCTGACACGACTGGCCGAATTGCCCGACCTGATTCTCGGAAAGGGAATGCTCAGCGAGAACGGACTGCTCATCCTCGAGCATGGCAAGGACCATAGTTTTGCCGAACACCCACGTTTCGAGCAAGAGCGTGTGTACGGAAGCGTTCATTTCAGTTTCTTCAGATAGATCATGCAAAAAACTAACGCAAGTGTAATCTCATTTTATGGCACCTGCGTTAGTTATTTTTTATAGGTGCAAGAATTCAATGAAGTAGAAGTTCGCTTAACCATTTTTTTTTACTAAATTTGTGCCCAAATTGAAAAATTGTATCGATATGGAATTAGCAAGCAAATACAACCCGTCAGATGTGGAGGGTAAATGGTATCAGTATTGGTTGGACAACAACCTGTTTCACTCAGAACCCGATGGCCGCGAGCCCTACACGGTGGTGATACCGCCCCCTAACGTGACGGGTGTGCTCCACATGGGACATATGCTCAACAATACGATTCAGGATATCCTCGTGCGCCGTGCCCGCATGCTCGGCAAGAACGCTTGTTGGGTGCCCGGTACTGACCATGCCTCTATCGCTACCGAAGCGAAGGTGGTGAAGAAGCTCGCCGAGCAGGGCATCAAGAAGAGCGACCTCACTCGCGAGGAGTTCCTCAAGCATGCGTGGGAGTGGACCGATGAGCACGGTGGCATCATCCTCAAGCAGCTCCGCAAGCTGGGTGCCTCATGCGACTGGGACCGCACAGCCTTCACCATGGACGAGAAGCGCAGCCAAAGCGTCATCAAGGTGTTCGTGGACCTCTACAACAAGGGCCTCATCTATCGCGGTCTCCGCATGGTAAACTGGGACCCCAAAGCACAAACCGCGCTCTCTAATGAGGAGGTTATCTATAAGGAGGAGAAGAGCAAGCTCTATTACCTCAAATATTATGTCTCTACCTTGGAAAACTCGGAGATCTCGGAGAACTCTGAGGGCTTGGTGGTAAGAAAAGACGACAAGGGCTACTATGCTGTAGTAGCTACCACACGCCCCGAGACTATCATGGGTGATACCGCAATGTGTATCAACCCCAAGGACCCCAAGAATACTTGGCTCAAGGGCCAGAAGGTCATCGTGCCTCTCGTAGGTCGCGAAATCCCCGTCATCGAGGACCGCTATGTAGACATCGAGTTCGGTACTGGTTGCTTGAAGGTGACTCCCGCTCACGACACCAATGACTACATGCTCGGCAAGAAGCACAACTTGGAGACTATCGATATCTTCAACCCCGACGGCACACTGAGTCAGGAGGCAGGTATGTACATCGGCATGGATCGTGTAGAGGTGCGCAAACTCATCGCCAAGGATCTCGAGACAGCAGGTTTGCTCGAGAAGGTGGAGGACTATGACAACAAGGTAGGCTACTCAGAGCGTAATGC
>JAZONI010000056.1:0-3064 GCA_045654445.1 Bacteroidaceae bacterium
TGTGCTCTCGGGATTTGCCTTGAACGGCATCAAGTTGTCGAAGGCCGAGAAGGACGCCACCGTGGAGCGCTGCCTGCGCAGCGTGGCCCTGTGGGACGAGGTGAAGGATGTGCTCAACAAGAAGGGCACCTTCCTCTCGGGCGGACAGCAACAGCGCCTCTGCATCGCCCGTGCCCTGGCCATGAAGCCCGATGTGCTGCTGATGGACGAGCCCACCTCGGCCCTCGACCCCATCGCCACCAAGCACATCGAGGAACTGCTGCTCGAACTCCAGAAGGAGGTCACCATCCTCATCGTCACCCACAACATGGGACAGGCACGCCGCATCTCCTCCAAGTCGATGTTTATGTACCTGGGCGAACTCGTCGAGTATGGCGTCACCGAAACCCTGTTCTCCAACCCCACCGACGAGCGCACCCGCGCCTACCTCACGGGCAAGATGGGATAAAAAGTGGGGGGCAACTTCCTCCATCGCCTCCCTAAATACAGTTTTCTTCGGATTTGTTTGGCGGAACGGAATAATGTTCGTACATTTGCGAACAAATTTCAAGAACCATATTGTATGGCAATCAAAGATTATACCATCAAGCAGGAACTATTGGCACGCTTTGCCAAGGCGATGGGGCATCCTGCGCGTATCGCAATTCTGCAGTTTCTTGCCAAGCGAGAGACCTGTTACTTCGGTGATATCCACGAGGAGTTGCCGATAGCCAAGGCTACGGTGTCGCAGCATCTCAAGGAACTGAAGGAGGCAGGACTGATACAGGGAGAGGTGGAGACTCCCAAGGTGAGGTATTGTATTAACCGCGACAACTGGCTGCTGGCGCAAGAACTCTTCGGAGAGTTCTTCGGGCAGTGTGTGTGCAAGAAAGAGAGCTGCTGCGAGTAGTCAGCCTCTTTTTTTTACCTTATATGTTCGTTATTCTACGAATTACAAATAAAAGAAATCAGACTTATGACAAAAGGATTATGGATGGTGACCCTATGCGTAGGGTTGGTTGCTTGCGGAAACGGCAAGGCAAAGAATGAACTGGAAGCAAAAAAGCAAGTCAGGAACAGTGTTGTGGAGGTCTTGTACTTTCACGGCAAACAGCGTTGCGCCACCTGTGTCGCGATAGAGAGAAACACGAAAGAGTTATTGGAAACCTCATTTGCCGACAGACTGAGAAGCGGAGAACTGGCCTTCAGGTCGATAGACATCACCGAGGAGGAAGTGCTTGCCGACAAGTACGAAGTGAGCTGGTCATCGCTTATCATTGTCGATTATGACCCAAACGGTGGCGAAACGGCTGAGAATATGACAGACTTTGCTTTTGGCAATGCCCGCACTGCACCCGATGCCTTCAAGCGAGGTGTAGCAGAGCAAATCAATACGATGCTGAACGACTGATGCGCTATGGAGTGGTTACAATCATTGTTAGATAACAGTTCAACGCCTATCCTGACGGCGTTCCTTTTGGGTCTGCTCACCGCCCTTTCTCCTTGTCCATTGGCCACCAATATCGCCGCCATAGGATATATAGGCAAGAGCATTGACAATCGCCGACTGATATTTCGCAGCGGACTGCTCTACACCGTTGGGCGGACTGCGGCATATACACTGCTTGGCGTGGTGCTTATCGCTCTGCTCAAAGGTGGAGCAAGCCTCTTTGGTATCCAGAAATTCGTTGGCAGGTATGGCGAAAGGATACTTGGCCCTGCTCTGCTGCTGATGGGACTGTATATGTTGTTGGGGAGCAAGTTACGACTACCATCGTTCAGACTTGGTGGAGACGGAGAGCGTCTGGCAAGAGGCGGTGGTTGGGGCGCACTGCTCTTGGGGGTGTTGTTTGCTATGGCATTTTGCCCCACAAGCGGAATCCTCTATTTCGGGATGCTGATACCGATGTCGTCAACAGCCCCGATGGGCTACCTGCTGCCTGCCGTATTTGCCCTTGCCACCGCCCTACCCATGTTGATTGTGGCGTGGGTGTTGGCTTTCAGCGCAGGGCAGATAGGCAAGGTGTATGGGCAGATGCAGACCATCCAGCGGTGGCTGAATGTGGCCGTCGGCATCCTGTTCCTACTGATTGGGATTTATTATTGTGTAACCGTTTATCTATAAGAATTATGGAAATTAAAGTTTTAGGCCCAGGTTGTGCCAAGTGCAAGACGACCTACAATGTGGTAGCAAAGGTAATCAAGGAGAACGACCTCGACGCTACCCTCTCGAAGGTGGATGACATTATGGAGATGATGAACTACAACATCCTCTCCACGCCTGCTGTCGTGGTCGATGGCGAGGTGAAGATCAAGGGGCGCGTACCGTCAGAAAGTGAAATTAAAGAACTGTTAGGCCTATGATACAGCAATTTGCCGATTGGCTCGTCTATGGCATCATGGGCATAGATGCAGCCACACCATTGGGGATAGCGGTCAACTTCTTCTTCTACGACACGATAAAGATTATCATCCTGCTCTTCTCCATCAGTTTCGTGATGGGCGTCATCAATGCCTATTTCCCTATCGAGCGACTACGGCGATACCTCACCACGCATAAACTCTACGGGTTGGACTACCTTCTGGCCGCCCTGTTCGGTGGCATCACCCCGTTCTGCTCGTGCTCCTCGGTGCCGCTGTTCATCGGTTTTGTCAAGGGCGGCATCCCGTTGGGTGTTACGCTTACATTTCTCATCGCGTCGCCCTTGGTGAGCGAGGTAGCCATAGCGATGTTCCTCGGTTCGTTCGGAGTGAAGGCCACGCTCGTCTATGTCGTCAGCGGTACGGTGCTGTCGATGGTGGCGGGATATATCCTGAGCAAGATGCGCCTCGAACGCTATCTGAGCGATTGGGTGAAGCAGGCGCAGATGCAATCCACCGCGCAGAGCGAGCAGTGGGAGGTGGAGCGAACACCCTTCCTGCAGCGACTCCCGACCATCACGCGAGAGTCGTGGAGCATCGTGCGGGGCGTGCTGCTCTACATCATCATCGGTATCGGCATAGGCGCAGCGATGCACGGCTATGTACCCGAGGGCTTCTTTGAGCAGTACCTATCGGCACAGCATTGGTGGAGCGTGCCGCTGGC
>JAZONI010000057.1:0-10382 GCA_045654445.1 Bacteroidaceae bacterium
GTGCAAGGAGTTCCGTAATGGTGACCACACCACAACTCTCATGCGTACAGCCAACGGTAAGGTGGTTGAAATCCAGCACAACGTGATGACTCCCCAGCCCTATAACCGTTTGTTCAAGCTTACTGGTACCAAGGGTTATGCTACCAAGTACCCCACTCCCGAGTATGCGCTCTCAGGCGAGGCACTCAAGGGTACCGACGCACCTCAGATGGATAACCTCAACGCTCACGGCTTCATCAACGCCGAGCAGAAGGCTGCCCTCGAGAAGAAGTACTATCACCCCATCCTCACCAAGTACGGCGAGAAGGGCCGTCAGATGGGTCACGGTGGTATGGACTACATCATGGACGCACGTCTCGTATACTGTCTCCAGAATGGTCTTCCCCTCGATATGGACGTATATGACCTCGCTGAGTGGTGCTCACTTGCTGAGCTCGGTGCCATCTCTATGGACAACAACTGCGCTGCTGTGACCTTCCCCGACTTTACACGTGGTCACTGGAACGACCAGCAGGGCTACAAGCACGCTTACGCTCCCGCTGAGGAGGAGGCTATCGCTGAGGCTAAGGCCGAGGCTTACACCGCCGCACAGAAGGAGGCTACCGTAGCTTGCAACCTCTGGGCTCTCTACGATGCTGTGAAGGCTGCTCCCGATGCTGCTGCCAAGGCTAAGGCTCAGAAAGCTTACGACAAGGCAGTTGTTAAGGCTGAGAAGCAGATTGCAAAGATCTTGAAGACTAAGAAGTAATCAACAGACCTTCATACACAACAGTGAGAGAGAGCTGAGCTCTCTCTCACTTCTTTTTAGGCGTTGATGAACTTGTTGTCATTGGTATCGGTCGTTTCGGCTGTGAAATCACTCCTGGGATGAACAAACCTTGAAATATAGTTGACGAAAATATTTGTTGGCAATAAAAATAATTGCTAACTTTGCATAGTAATACTCTGAATAAACACAAACAACAACATCATGGCAAAAGGGAAACTCTCTTTTTGGCAATTATGGAACATCAGTCTTGGATTCTTCGGTGTACAGATTGCCTATTCTTTGCAGAGCGCCAATATCAGCCGTATCTTTGCGACTCTCGGCGCCGACCCTCACGATTTAAGTTACTTTTGGATACTACCACCCTTGATGGGTATGGTGGTACAACCTCTTGTGGGCAAGTATAGTGACAAGACATGGTGCCGCTTTGGTCGCCGCATCCCCTATCTTGTGGTAGGTTCTATTGTAGCCATCCTCGTAATGTGCCTGCTGCCCAATGCCGGCAGTTTCGGTTTTGCTGTGGGTGGCGCCATGATTTTTGGCCTCGTAGCGCTGATGTTACTCGACACCTCTATTAATATGGCTATGCAGCCCTTCAAGATGTTGGTTGGCGACATGGTCAACGAAGAGCAGAAGGGTAAGGCCTACTCCATACAGAGTTTCCTTTGCAATGCAGGTAGCCTAGTTGGATATATCTTCCCCTTCCTATTTGCATGGATAGGCCTCTCGAATACGGCTCCCGAAGGTGAGATCCCCGACACGGTGAAGTATGCCTTCTATATCGGTGCCGCTATCCTCATCCTCTGCGTGCTCTTCACGAGTATTAAAGTAAAGGAGATGCCACCGAAGGAGTATGCCGAATTTCACGGTATCGACCCCAATGCCACCACAGCAAAGGCACCGGGCATGTTCACCTTGCTGAAGCATGCACCCAATGCTTTTTGGACTGTCGGTCTCGTGCAGTTCTTCTGCTGGGCAGCCTTCATGTATATGTGGACCTATACCAATGGCGCCATTGCCGATACCGTGTGGGGTACTACAGACGTGCGCTCTGCAGGATATCAGGACGCAGGTAACTGGGTCGGCGTCCTTTTTGCTGTGCAGGCGATTGGCTCCATGCTGTGGGCGCTGCTTATTCCTAAGTTCAAGAATATCAAGACGGCCTATGTGGTTAGTCTTCTGTTGGGTGCTGTAGGCTTCGCTTCGGTATTCTTCATCCATGACCAATACCTGCTGTTCGCTTCATTCTTACTCATCGGAGCCGCTTGGGCAGCCATGTTGGCTATCCCCTTCACACTGCTCACCAATGCACTCTCGGGTGACCACATCGGTACCTACTTGGGCTTGTTCAACGGCACCATCTGTCTGCCACAGATTGTGGCGGCTGCCTGTGGAGGTCTACTGCTCAAGATGGTGGGTGGCAGTCAGGTGACAATGTTCATCGCGGCAGGCGCACTGCTTGTGCTGGGTGCTGCTGCGGTATATCTCATCAAGGAGAAGAAATAAACACACACGCATACATATCTATCTATATAAATTATAGTACCATGAATAGAATTTCTTTATTTTTTGTTGGACTGATGCTATCTGTTCTGACGTCCACACAGGTATTTGCCCAGGGCAAGTACAAAGTAGAAGGCGTTGTCTACGATGACATGGGACCAGCCATGGGGGTCACCGTGGTTGAGAAGGGCACCAACAATGGTGTAGCCACAGGCATGGATGGCGAGTTCTCGTTCACCGTATCAGGGCCCAATGCCACCATCGAATTCAGTTATATCGGATACACCACACAGAGTTTCAAGGCCTCGGCACTGCCTAAGCACATTACCCTCAGCGAGGATGCCGTGTCGCTCACTGACGTGGTTGTTATCGGTTACGGTTCGCAAAAAAAGAAAGAGGTGACAGGATCGGTCGCCTCAATCAAGTCAGAGGACTTCAATGCTGGTGTCAAGTCAAGCCCCGTAGGCTTATTGCAAGGTAAAGTGGCGGGTCTCAACATCATCCGCACCACCTCTGACCCCACATCGACGGGTTATAACATCCAGATTCGTGGCTTCTCAACCCTTGACAAGGGTGCAGGAACATCGCCTCTATTCATTGTGGACGGAGTGCCCGTAAGCAATATCGACAATATTTCTCCTAACGAGATTGCTTCAATGGACGTGCTCAAGGACGGTTCGGCAGCGGCAATATATGGAACACGTGGTACCAACGGTGTTATCATCATCACTACCAAACGTGGAGAGGCATTCAGCGATGTTGCCACCACACGTGTAGAATATGACGGTTATGTGTCTGGTTCGGTACGTAATGGTGATATGGGGATGGCTACAGCAGAGGAGTTCCGCAACTTAGGTACTCTCTCAAATGGTGCTATCAGTCCTGTAATCCAGTCGGATGAGAATACCGACTGGGTAGGAGCGCTGTGTCGCGATGTGGCTATGGCACACAACCATAATGTGGCTATTGTGGGTTCGTCAAAGAACTTCAACTACCGCTCATCACTCACCTACAAGGATGCACAAGGTATCGCCCTCAATTCAAACCGTGAGGAGATCATCGGTAAGCTCGCAGCATCACAGAAAGCTCTTGATGGTTGGTTGGAGTTGCAGTATGACCTCTCATACATGCACTATCGTAACGACTACTTCTGTGGCGACTTCAAGCAAGCTGCTACGATGAACCCCACCTATCCCATTTATGACCCTTCTACTCCTAATGGTTATTTCATGCCACAGGGAACAGGTCAATCTAATCCCGTGGAACAGATGAACCAAAAGGAATCATACAAGGATGGTAACTACATGCGTGGTTCGGTAAAGGCCACTATCAATGTGAAACCCGTCAAAGGTATGCTCCGCATCAACGGATTTGCAGCCATCGAAGAGGGTGACAATCGTTCGTACTGGTATAACCACACTATCAACACAGATCTCGCAGGTTCAGGTAAAGCAGGACGTGGTAACGACATGAGTTTCAGCAAACTCTTCGAACTCACCGCAGATTATATGCGTAACTTCGGCCATCATAGCATCACTACCGTGGCTGGCGTGTCATACCAGAACTTCTTGTATGATGGAAGCAACATCGAGAACAAAGGATTCCCCACCGATGATGCCAAATATTATCAGATTGGCAATGGTGATGCGTCAAAGGATTACCTCACCGTAGGTTCATACCGCAATTCTAACACTCTTGCCGCTGCATTCTTACGTGCTAATTACAACTATGCCGACAAATACCTGTTATCTGCATCAGTCCGTTGTGAAGGTTCATCACGCTTCGGTGCCAACAACAAGTGGGGATGGTTCCCCGCAGTGAGCCTCGGATGGCGCATCAGCGGTGAAGACTTCATGCGCAACCAAGACTGGTGTAACGACCTGAAGCTGCGTGCCGGTTTCGGTGTTACAGGTAATAACCTCGGCTCTGACTTGCGTTCTGTAGCCATGCTCTCCAATGGCGGTACTTTTTGGTACAATGGACAATACGTATATACTTACGGTGTGAGCCAGAATGTAAACCCCGATTTGCGTTGGGAGAAGAAGTACGAGTATAACCTCGGATTTGACTACTCGCTTTTCAACAACCGCGTATATGGTAGCCTCGACACCTATTACCGTCAGACACGCGACCTCTTATGGGACTATGAGGTTCCCACTCCTCCCTACCAATACACGACCCTACTTGCCAATGCCGGTCAGATGGATAGTTATGGAGCAGAACTTGCCATTAGTATCGTGCCTGTACGTACTAAGGAGTTCAGTTGGATTACCACACCTACTATCTCGTACAACAAAAACTACATCACCAAACTCTCTGACCCCTCAAAAGGATTCAACTACAAGGAAACCACATCAGGCGGCGTAGGTGAAAATGGTATTATGAATACGAATACACAGATCCTTACAGAAGGACAACCTGTGGGCGCATTTTATGGCTATAAATTTGCAGGATTCAAGAAAGATGGCACATGGATGTTCATGACTCCCGCCGGCGGATATAAAGATGGTGGCACCGTATCGGAAATCGACCGCCAAGTCATTGGCAGTGCACAACCTTGGTTTACCTTTGGTTGGAACAATATGCTGAAATATAAGAATTTTGATCTTGCTATGTTCTTCCGTGGCGTAGTGGGCAACAAGATTCTCAACCTCACACGCTGGGCCTATGGACCACAGGCATCACAATCATCCAACGTATTCATAAAGGATGCTATAGGCAACAATGTAATTTATTCAGATAAGGGTCATTTCTCTGACTATTATCTTGAAGATGGTTCATACGTGAAACTTGATAATGTGACCTTGGGCTATAACTTCAAGCCCAAGAACAATAAGAATGTAGACAATATGAGAATCTACGTCACTGGCCAGAACCTCCTCACTTTGACCAAGTATAGCGGTCAGGATCCTGAGGTGAACACTACCAGTGTATGGGATGCAGGTATTGACTACTGTGACTTCTACCCTACTGTAGCAAATATTCTTATTGGAGTTAATATTAGCCTTAAATAAAAGACCTTTATATCATGAAAAAGATAGTTATCATTTTAGCATCTATGCTAACTCTCGTAGCAATGACCTCTTGCGAGGATCTGCTCGAGGAAAAGAACTACGGCAATCCCACCGTAGACTCCATGATGAGTTCAGAAGAGAATGTCGTTCTCCTTGTGGGACAGGCCTATGCCGACACAAAGTGGTTGCATGACCACTGGGGGTATTGGGGTGTAGCATCGCTCACCTCGGACGAATGTGTTTGTCCTGTTCGTATGCCGGGTGAGCACTGGAAAGATAATTACTATTGGACCCGACTGAACAATCACAATTGGAACTGGATGGGCGATGCCTTCAAGAACATTTGGAATACAACTATTTCAGGTGCAGTGCTTTGCAACAAGCTCCTTGCAACTTTGGCTGATGCTGAAGAGTCAATGACCCCCGAAATATATGCCCAATATGTAGGTGAATTGGAGGTGCTCCGCTCATACTATTACTACATGCTGTTCGACTGTTTCGGCCGCATACCCTACCTTGAGGAGTTCGTAGATAAGACTGAGCCTCTTATGGAGCCAGAAATGGTATGGTCGAACTTAGTCAATTGTCTTGAGCGCAATGCACCCAACATGGCTGTGGTTACTGATGCTAACCGTGCAGCAAACTATGGCCGCGTTACTCAAGGCTTTGCCTATGCACTCTTGGCACGACTCTATCTGAATGCAGAGTCATTTGGTTGTACTCCTGAAAACATTCGCTTGGCCGATAACAAGAAGTTTAGAACTGATTTCGTAAGTATACAGGCTCCAACAGACTTCTATACCAATGCAGTAGCCTGCTGCAACATGGTAATCAATGCAGGTTCATATAGTATCGAGGATGATTGGTTTGCCAACTTTAAAATTGACAATAGTGCCTCTAAGGAGAACATCTTCGTTATCGTAGAGAATGGAAATGGTGAGTTTGACCATCGTTACATTGGCAGTATGTCTAATAAACTACGTGTACCCATCTTAACTCTTCACTACTCGCACCAGTCTGTATATAGCATGGTAGAAAAGCCCTGGAATGGTTTTGCTGCACGTCCCAGCTTTATGGAACGCTATAGCGAGAAGGATCTCCGTGGTCCTGGTCCTATACCTCCTGCAGCCCCCGAGCCTCCTACTCGCCCTGCGAAGATGACCGATGCTGAATTGGCTGAGTACAATAAGTTGTTGGAGAGCCAGTACCATGGTCCGCTTAAGGAGTATGCCAAGACCGTACAGGGCTATGGTACCCAAAGCGCCAAGCAGTGGGGTTGGTTCATCGGCCCAGTGTTCGATAAGAACGGTGAGATTATTCTTGATGAGAATAAGATTGGTTCAATTTGCCGCATTGAGATTGCTTCGCTCGAGGCTGCCAACTGGTACGATGGCGCTCGTTGCACCAAATATGAAGTTGACAAGGCTGGTCAATATCAATATGCCGAAAACGACTTTGTGCTGATGCGCTATGCTGATGTGCTGTGGATGAAGGAGGAGGCTATCCTCCGTGGAGGACAGGGGACCTCTGGATTCAGTACTCCCGACTTCCAAAAGATGCTCAACCGTACCATGGCATACGAAGAGAAACCAGCCGAAGCATATGCTGCTGCATATCCTGGTGTAGTAAGCCTAAACCTCGAAGATATCCTTGACGAGCGTGGACGCGAATTTGCATGGGAGTGTGTACGTCGCCGCGACCTTATCCGATTTGGTAAGTTTGCTGATAATAAGTACGTAGACTATGTGACAGCGACACAGAAGTATCGCGAGTGGTTCCCAATTCCTTATTCAGTACTTGAAAAGTCAAAAGTTAATGAGGAGACAGGAGAACGTTATTGGAAACAGAACGAAGGATACGATGATATCCCATAAATAGAATTATATTTTTATTCACTTTTTGTTAAACTTTAATATCAGTTATTATGAAAAAAGTATTGATGAGTATTGGTGCTGTTGCACTGATGTTTGCCGCTACATCTTGTGAACCCGAGAACCAAGGAGGTGGCGTAAACTTTGACGAAATCACTCTCGATGGTTTCTACGTGTATGGTGATGCTACAGGTTCAGAGGACATCACTGCCGATTTTGGTATGGCTGCAGGCTTGAACGAGGTAACAGCCGAGAAGCGTGGTGGCATGTATGAGAAGTACATCGTGCTCGAGGGTGGTAAGGAATTCTTCCTCGTGCTCAATGAGGCAGGCAAGTACACCAACTATGGTGCAGAGTTGAAGGACTATGACGTGAAGGAGCTTGCTGACAATCCTACGCTTGCTTCTGTGAAGCGTGGTGAATTGGTTATTGGTGAGAATGCTCCCGCGATGAAGGTTGACCAGACAGGTCTCTACCACATCGTACTCGACCTCAACCTTGAAGGTGACCTTTTGTATAAGCAAATCGTTGTTTCTAACGTAGAGTGGGGTGTTCGTGGTGCTATGAACGGCTGGGGCTTCACTGCATTTGACGCAGTAGAGGTGAATGCTCAGACCATGACATGGAAGATGGAGAACGTGGACATGCCCGCTAACGGCGAGTTCAAGTTCGCTTACGGCCACGGATGGAAGATCCAACTCGATGATGCAGGTAACGTAAAGGCTAACACCAACCTTGGTATGGAGTCACTCCCCAATGGTGCTAACATCAAGGTGGAGAAGGCTGGTCTCTACACCATCACTTTGACCTACACACTCAAGGGTGGCGACATCGCTGCTGGTTACACCTTCACCACTGAGTGTACCAAGGAGTCTACGCTGCCTACGGAGCTCTACATGATTGGTCAGGACTTCGGTGCATGGGATTGGGCTTCTGACGGTGTCGTGGCGCTTACTCCCGTACACAGCCACTCTGGCGCATTCTGGACCACACGTTACATCACTGCAGCCAACGGCTTCAAGTTCTGTCCTAAGAAGGAGTGGAGCGGTGACTTCACCAACCTTGGCACAGATACAGGTTACACTGTTGACGGTGGCAACTGCTTCGTAGCAGAGGATGGTTTCTATACTATCTACATCGACCTTGCCAACAATATCATCGCTATGGAGCCTGCTGCTGTTTACGGCATGGGCGACTGCTTCGGTGGTTGGGACGCTGCTAAGGAAGAGAACAAGTTCGTAGTTGAGGGTACCACACTCGTATCGCCCGCTACTGTTGCCGATGGTAACATCCGCATGTATACCGCTGCTCCTTCAGCTATCACAGGTGTTGACTGGTGGCAGATGGAGTACAACGTATTTGACGGTGCTATCGTATACCGCGCTGCAGGTGGTGACCAGGCACCTGTTGCTGCTACTGCAGGTCAGAAGGTAACTCTCGACTTCAACGCTGGTACAGGTTCTATCAAGTAATAGACTTGAATCACTCATTATAGGGGTACCCTCAGTGGGTGCCCCTTTTGGCCTAAGGCCTTTGATTGGGCCTTAGGTCGCTATAATAAAAGATTTCATACAATGAATCGCATATCACTATCATTGCTCAATCTACTCTGTTGCTTCTGTTTGTTCATCGCTTGTGAACCTCAGCCCGATGTTCCAGAGCAGCCTGCAGCCCCTGCTCTCGCCGACCTTCCCTTCGGTCTCTCGGGCTATTCACTCACAGACAATAGCATCCCGAAGGCCGATGAGCCCTGCGTAATCTATTATAAGGCTGGTGGCGGATTCCCTTTCAGTGGGTACACCGAGGTGTTGTATGCACATATTGGTATCGTGGAGTTCGAGTGGAAGCATGTGCCTGCCGACTGGAACACGAATTTAGACCGATGCCGCTTCACCGCCACCGACGTGCCCGACGTGTGGATGCTACGCCTCGAGCCAAGCATCAGAGAGTGGTTCGGTGCCTCACACACCGAGGTGATAAACAAGATTGGCGTGGTGGTGCGCAATGCCAATGGCACCCGACAGACGGCCGACCTCTTCTGCACTGTGGAGGACCAGCAAGGCACCGCCTATGATGAAGTGGAGCATGCCGCTATGCCTGCTGGCGCAAGCGAGGGCATCAACTACATAGACGAGCATACCGTCACCCTGGTGCTGAAAGACCGTGACGGCCAAGGCGGCAGCTACGACCATGCCTACGTCATCGGCGACTTCAGCAATTGGGAGTACCAATCGGCATATGCCATGAAGCGCGATGAGGAGGCAGGTACGTGGTGGTACATCTTCACGCAGGTAGAACCGGGCAAGGAGTACCGTTTCCAATACCATCTGCACGATGCCGAGCGTGGCACCATACGCATCTGCGACCCCTACACCGAGATTGTATACAGTGCCGATGACCACTGGATACCGGCAAGCACCTACCCCGACATGCCCGCCTACCCCACTGCCACATCGGGACTCGTGGGAGCATTCCAGACCGCCCGCGAGAGCTATGCATGGCAGACGGACTTCACCGTCAGCAACCCTGACAACCTCATCATCTACGAACTGCTTCTACGCGACTTCTCCTCCACCAAGGACCTGAAGGGAGCACTTGCCCGCCTCGACTATCTGGAGGCGCTGGGCATCAACGCCATCGAACTGATGCCGGTGCAGGAGTTCGACGGCAACAACAGCTGGGGCTACAACCCCTGCGCCTACTTCGCCATGGACAAGGCATACGGCACACGCGAGATGTACAAGCAGTTCATCGACGAATGTCACAGCCGTGGCATCGCCGTGCTCCTCGATGTGGTATACAACCACGCCACGAGTGCACACCCCATGGCCAAGCTCTATTGGAACACTGCCAACAACTGCACCGCAGGGTACAATCCATGGTTCAACGTCACAGCCCCACATCCCTACAGCGTGTTCCACGACTGGAACCACGAGAATGCCGAGGTGCGTGAGCATGTAAAGCGCAATCTTGAATATCTGCTCCGTGAGTACCGCTTCGACGGTTTCCGCTTCGACCTCACCAAGGGTTTCACCCAACGCCAATGTACCGATGCCACCGCATCGAACTACGACCAGGGCCGTATCTACGTACTCACCGAGTACCATGATGCCATCAAAGCCGTAAGCCCCGATGCCGTTGTCATACTCGAGCATTTTTGTTGCGATGCCGAGGAGCGTGCACTTGCCGAGGAGGGCATCAAGGTATGGCGCAACCTCAACAACAGCT
>JAZONI010000058.1:0-7319 GCA_045654445.1 Bacteroidaceae bacterium
GCGCCACCTGCCATGTGGGTGCCAACCTGGGTGGCGAGTCGTACGAGCTGATGGGCTTGCGCCAACACTACTTCGAGGCACGCGGCACCGAGCTCACCGAGGAGGACAACGGCCGCTACAAGCAGACAAAGGAGGAGCGCGACCGCCATCGCTTCAAGGTGCCTGGCCTGCGCAACATCGAGCTCACCTGGCCCTACTATCACGGCGGCACCCGTGCCACCATGGAGGAGGCCGTACGCGACATGGCACTCTATCAGTGCGATGTAGAGCTCTCCGATGCCGAGGTAGCCTCTATCGTAGCCTTCCTACGCACACTCACCGGTGAGTATCAGGGTAAGAAACTCACTTCGGACAATAAGTAAGCTATTGGCTATTAGCTTTTGGCTGATTGTAAAAGAAAATAGCCCTTCTCGCAGGAGAGGGGCTATTTGTTTTTAGGTTCTTAGCAGTGAAAAGCCAATAGCTAACGGCTAACGGCAGAGTATAGTATCAATACATCAGTCCAAAGCATAGTTTGTCATGTTGAACGAAGTGAACCTTTAGGTCGCTGGCCCGTAGGGGAAAAGCAAACATCTCGCAAATGTCTCTTGCCAAGTCCTAGCGCGAGATCCTTCCGACGCTACGCTCTGTCAGGATGACAATATCGCTGAAAATTTGCATTTTAGACAACTGCTATATTATCTCCAAAACTTATTGCAATAACCAAACATTTAACAAAATCGTTTAGTACAGTAAGCGAAATTTGCATAAAATCGCTTAGTGCAGTAAGCGATTTAGATAATACCTACAAAGATAAAATGATTGTGACATACAAAAAAATAGCCCTTCTCGCAGGAGAGGGGCTATTTGTTTATGTTGTTGGTCGCGATAAGCCAATAGCTAACGGCTAACGGCTTAGAAGTGGCTTGAGCCGTCGAAGCAGTGGGTGCAGAGCTTGCACTTGGGAAGGCCGATGGCCTCGACGAGGGTGTCCACGGTGTTGAACTTCAGCGAGGTGAGGTTGAAGCGGCGGCGTATCTCCTCTACCAAGCGCTCGTACTGAGGTGTGCCGGGAGTAGAGTACTTGTCGAGATCCTTGCTATCGTCGCCCTCAAACTCCTGAATGATGCGGCGGGTGAGCAATTCGAGGTCGCTCTTCGAAGATGTGAAGCCGAGGAAGGGACAACTGTGGATGATGGGAGGTGAAGCGATACGCATGTGTACCTCCTTAGCACCGTAGTCGTAGAGTTCCTGCACATTGTCGGTGAGCTGTGTACCGCGTACGATAGAGTCGTCGCAGAAGAGCACGCGCTTGTCATTCATCATGGCGCTGTTGGGGATGAGCTTCATCTTGGCAACGAGTGAGCGCACTGCCTGGTTCTCAGGTGTGAAACTGCGGGGCCATGTGGGGGTGTACTTAGAGATGGCACGACGATAGGGAACTCCCAGTCCGTCGGCATAGCCGAGAGCCATACCTACACCTGAATCGGGGATACCGCAGGCGCAGTCGACCTCCGAAGCGTCTTGCTGGGCCATCTTATAACCGGTTGAGTAGCGGGCATCCTCAACGTTCTTGCCTTCGTAGCATGAGTTGGGGAAACCGTAGTATACCCAGAGGAAGGAGCATATCTGAAGCTTGTCGTTGGGCTTGCGCATCTGCTCCATGCCGTCGGCGCGGAGGCGTATGATCTCGCCCGGACCTACATAGTGCTCAATCTGATAGCCGAGGTTGGGGAAACTATTGGTCTCGCTCGTAGCGGCATAGGCACCATCTTTCTTACCGATGACGATAGGGGTGCGTCCCCACTGGTCGCGGGCTACGATGATGCCGTCCTCGGTGAGGATAAGCATAGAGCATGAACCCTTGATCTTGCGGAACACATTCTCGATGCCATCGACAAAGTCTTTACCTTGGATGATAAGGAGGGCGATGAGTTCGGTTTGGTTGGTCTTGGAGAGGCTCATCTCAGAGAAGTGCATGTTAGATGCCAGGAGATCCTGCTCCAGCTCCTGCAGGTTGTTGACCTTGGCTACGGTAACGATAGCGAACTTGCCGAGGTGTGAGTTGATGAGGATGGGTTGGGGGTCGGTGTCACTGATGACGCCGATACCGGCGTTGCCCTGGAACTTTGACAGTCCTGACTCGAACTTGGAGCGGAAATATGAACTTTCAAGATTGTGGATTGAACGCATGAACCCTACACCCTGGGCGTATGTGGCCATACCGCCACGCTTGGTTCCCATATGCGAATTGTAGTCGGTGCCGTAGAATAAGTCGGTCACACATGCAGCCTTACAGACTGTTCCAAAAAAACCACCCATATGATTATGTTGTCTATTGTTTTTAGGTTTGCAAAGTTACAAAAAAATGGGAAACCGAAAGGTTAGAAAGACAAAAAAAATAGCGACAAACGACAAGATTTTTCAAGTCTTCTTGAGACCGACACCCTATTCTGATATCTCGACATGCGTTCCGCAACAACGACTTGCGCTCACTTTCAAGCAGTTGTTATTGGTGTGCCACCTACTCTGGATATGGGATGCTTGTGAACTGATGGAAGAACTGGAGTTTCGACCACTGCATGGTTCGATATCGGCAAGGAAATCATGGGTCACTGCCCGTACACCGATATAACCGATATATATAAATAGGTAGAATTTCATAGCTAAATATATTTTGATGATTATTGATACGAATACTCATATTTTTTCACTAATATTTTCGCTTAATCGAAATTTTACATTAATTTTGTCGCTGAATGAAAAATTTGGCTCGACATATCGACCTGCTATTGCGCTACAACGATTGTGTGATATTGCCTGGCTTCGGAGGCTTTATCGCACAGTCTGTACCTGCCTATTACGTGGAAGAAGAGCATCTGTTCTACCCACCATCACGCAGCATCAGTTTCAACGCCGCCATCACCATGAACGACGGCTTATTGGCGCAGAGTTATATGAAGAGCTATCAGGTGGACTATGCACGCGCTACCTACATGATTGATGTAGCCATTGAGAACTTGCGCGACATTCTCGATGAGGAGGGTGAGGTTACCCTACCCCGCATCGGCACCTTCAAGCAAGACATACACCACTCGTTGCTGTTCACTCCCGAGCAGGCATCATTGGCGTCGCCTCAATATTTTGGTCTGAGCACCTTCTTCATGAAGGAGTTGAGCATGCTGCAACAATCGAGCGAAGAGTGCAGCCAGCAGCCCAAGCCCCTCATCACCAAGACAAAGAAGACCATTGACGTACATATCAACAAAGAGAAGTTGCGTCAGGTGATTTCGACAGCAGCCATACTGTTGCTGTTGTTCATGGTATCGTTGCCCATAGGCAATCAAAAGCCTACCGATGTGGCCTCACTGCAACTGCCCAAGACAGTTCATCTGCAACAGATGTTTGAGACACCTGCCGCAGTGACCATCACCGATGTGATCGCAGAAGAAACACCCGACACACCTGTAGAGGCAACAGACGAGACGGCTGCAGAGACCTCCGTAGAAGCGGTTGTCGACACCATCGCAGCCATGCCTACAGCAACCGCCACTGAAGCAGAAGTGAAAGTGGAGGCACCTGTCACAACTCCCATTGAGGAAGTTGCAACTCAGGAGCCACAGTCTGAAAAGCCTATCACAGAGGCACCACAGGCTACCGTAGCATCAACAAAGGTATATCACATCATCGTCGCCAGCCTACCCAACCTGCGTGGCGCCGAGGAGACACTGAACAAATTCATCAGCAAGGGACACATAGGAGCCTCGCTCGTAGAGCGCGACAACCGTGTGCGCATCTCGCTCATCCAGTTCACCGACAAAGACGAAGCCAACAACTACCTGACGGAACTGCGCACACAGGAAGGTTTTGAAAGTGCTTGGCTGCTCGCCGTGCGCAACTAACCCACACATCGACATCTCCTATGAAAAGAGTACGCTGCCCCAAGTGCGACCATTTTATCCAGTTTGACGAAACGAAATACACCGAGGGACAGTCTCTCGTATTCGTATGCGACAACTGTCAAAAACAATTTGGCATCCGCATAGGAGTGAGCAAACTGCGTGCCCTGCAGAGAGAGGAGAACAAAGGCAATGCTCTCGCAGCACCCGAGAAGGAGGAGAACGTAGGCACCATCGTGGCTGTAGAGAACGTGTTCGGATTCCGTCAAGAGCACCCTCTGCAACTGGGCGACAACATCATAGGTCGCCGCAACAAGGGCGACGAGGTGCACGTACCCATCGAAACCACCGACCCTAGCATGGACCGCCGCCACTGCGTGCTCAACGTGAAACGCGGCAAGAATGGAGGATTCGTCTACACCTTGCGCGACAACGACAGCATAACTGGTACCTTCTTGATGAACGAGATACTCGGCATGAAAGACCGCATACGCATCAACGACGGAGCCATCATCACCCTAGGCGCCACCACACTGATTCTTCACGCAGCAGAATAGGGTTACCACCCCTTATCGTCAGCAGCATCGCCGGCATCGTCCCAAACGATGTCATCATCATAGAGGTCGACAATATCGTCGTCGGGCATCTCTGTACACTCTTCCATCTCACACAAGCCACGATTGCCGTTGCGAGCATAACCTCCCAGAATAGGGTGCTCGTAAAAATACTGTGTCATCCGCTGTTTCATATCTTCACTGAGAAAAAGGTTTACACACATATAACCCGTGTAGTCCCTATTTGTTTATCCGACTCCATTATTACAGGAACAAAAGCGCACTAGTGTTGTTATGACTGATGACAACAAAAACCTTATAACCTTATGAAAACAACTATCATCACCACCATGCTCATGGGACTGTGCATGGCTACCTCGGGCCAACAGGTCGACAATAGCACCATCACCTCCTTTGACCTCGACCGTTACCTGGGAAAATGGTACGAGATTGCCCGTTACGACCACACCTTCGAGCGTAACCTTGTAGGCACAACCGCCCAATACTCCCTACGCGACGATGGCAAGATAAAGGTGGTCAACAGTGGCTATCTCAAGACGCTCGACGGCCCCTACCAAGAGAGTGTAGGCAAGGCCAAGGCACGGAAGAATGGGGCTCCAGGGCAGTTGGAGGTGAGTTTCTTCGGTCCTTTCTATGGTGATTACAACATCCTCGAACTAGGCCCCGACTACTCCTATTCTGTAGTAGGCAGCAGCAGTCCCAAGTACCTGTGGATACTGAGCCGTACGCCGCAACTGGCGCCCGAGGTGAGCACACGCATCATACAGAACCTGAAGCGACGCGGCTACGACACCAGCAAACTGCTGTGGGTAGAACAGAAATAGCCATCCTCTCACATCTCCATCTCATCATGCTGCAAGCGGGTAACCCTACTTGCAGCATATATTTTACCCGACAGCCTGCATGTTGCTGCAAAATATGCTGTAAGCTTGACTTTTCGCTCATTTATTCGTATCTTTGCAAAATGCAAAGAAATAAAGCATAAACAAGCAAAATCTCTAAACATATTAATATGAATTGGACTAAACACACGCTACTTATGGCAACAACCGTCATGGCAGGAGCCTTGAGCTCATGCACAGACAAACTCGAACCCGGTTTCATCGGTAAGCACGAGATCAAGATTGAGAGTGGGCGTATGACTCCCGAAGCCCTCTGGGCTATGGGCCGCATCGGCGGCATGAGCGTATCGCCCGACAACAGCACCATCGCTTATGGAGTATCGTACTACAGCGTACCTGAGAACAAGAGCCACCGCGTACTCTACACCATGGATGCCAAGGGCAAGCACCAACGCATGCTTACCACAACGACCGCCAATGAGGGCGATGCCGTATGGATCAAGGGAGGCACCAAACTGGCCTTCCTGAGCAACGCTAGCGGCAGCAACCAGTTGTGGGAGATGAACCCCGACGGTAGCGACCGCCGACAACTCACCAACACAGAGAAGAGCCTCGAAGGATTTGCCTTCTCGCCCGACGAGAGCAAGGTGCTGCTCGTGATGACCGTGCAGAACGGCCCCAGCACCGTAGACAAGCACCCCGACCTGCCCCTCACCACAGGACGCGTCATCAACGACCTCATGTATAAGCATTGGGACGAGTGGATAGACGAGATCCCCCACCCCTTCCTTGCCGACTTCGACGGCAACGCAGTGACCAACCCACGCGACATCCTCGAGGACGAACTCTACGAGTCACCTATGCGCCCCTTCGGCGGCATGGAGCAGTTCTCATGGAGCCCCGACGGCAAGACCATCGCCTACACCTGTCGCAAGAAACGTGGTGCCGAGTATGCCAAGAGCACCGATAGTGATATCTATCTTTATAATATAGAGACTGGCGAGACGACCAACATCTGCAAACTCTCGGCAACCGACAAGAACATGGGTTACGACACCAATCCTCAGTTCTCACCCGACGGATCGATGATTGCTTGGCAGAGCATGGAACGCGATGGCTATGAGAGTGACTGGAACCGTCTCTATGTGATGGACCTCGCTACGGGCGAGAAGCGTTTCGTGAGCCGTGCCTTCGACAGCAATGTGGACGAATTCGTTTGGATGCCCGATGGACGTGGCTTCTACTTCACCGGTGTATGGTTCGGTACTACTATGATCTACAGCCTCGATCTCGACGGACGCTACCAGGCACTCACCAGCGGTCAGTATGACTTTGGCGGCATTACCCTCATGGGCGACCAGATACTCTGCAAGCGTCACTCTATGGAGGAAGCTGACGAAATCTATGCCTTCCACCCTGCAAAGGGCGACCAACTCACTCAACTCACCACCGAGAACAAGCACATCTACGACCAGATAGAGCGCGGCAAGGTAGAGCCCCGTTGGGTGAAGACAACCGACAACAAGGATATGCTCGTATGGGTCATCTATCCTCCCCACTTCGACAAGAACAAGAAGTACCCCACCCTGCTCTTCTGCGAGGGTGGTCCTCAGAGTCCTGTGAGCCAGTTCTGGAGCTACCGTTGGAACTTCCAGATCATGGCTGCCAACGACTACATCATCGTAGCGCCCAACCGTCGCGGCCTCCCCGGCTTCGGTCTTGAGTGGAACGAGGCAATCAGCGGTGACTACGGTGGTCAGTGCATGAAGGTCTACTTCACCGCCAGCGACGACATGGCCAAAGAGCCCTATGTAGATCCCGACCGCCTCGGATGTGTAGGCGCCTCATTCGGTGGATTCTCGGTATACTGGCTTGCCGGCCATCACGAGAAGCGCTCCAAGGCCTCCATCTCACATTCAGGTATCTTCAACCTCGAGCAGCAATACCTCGAGACCGAGGAGATGTGGTTTGCCAACTGGGACCTCGGTGGCGCTTACTGGGAGAAGAACAAGATGACAGAGCAC
>JAZONI010000059.1:0-2696 GCA_045654445.1 Bacteroidaceae bacterium
TTGCCCAACTTGAACTGAGCACCTACGATGGCTGCATCTGTTGACGCGGTGTTACCAGCAAAGAGTTCATCCCAACGGGCATACACGGCAGCCGTCTTCGACACGTTCACCGAGGTATACACCGAGTAGCCGCTCTGCGCATTGCCAGCCTTGTCCATATAGTTGTACTCGGCACCCACGCTGAAGTCCTTGCCCTTGTAGCCCACGAAGGTGGCTGCGTTCCATTGGTCGGCATCGGCCGAGGTAGCACCCTCGTTCACTTCGCCATAGAGGCGCACCTGAAGTCCCTCGACGGGAGTCACCGTAGCACCCAAACCATAGTTGAGGCCCGTGCCCTTCTGAATCTTCTTGTACCCCTCACCGTTGACGATGATGGCATCGGCCGAGAGCCAGTCGGCAAACCTGTACGCAGCCGAGATACCGAGGTCGGCACTGCTGCCAAACTTGTACAGATCCTGGAACGACTTCATCACGTAGCGGTAGCCCCAGAACTTCTCCTGGAAGTTGAACTGTGTGGTCGATATCAAACCACCGTTCAGGGTGAGGTCGCCCCTCTTCCACGACAGCATCGCGTTCTTTATATACGCCATGCGCTGGTAGTCGCTCACATCAGAGGACTTGCCGATGTCCATCACACCCTTCACCGTGAGTCCTCCATCGAGTTTGTACTCGTAACCGAGGTAACTGCGCTCCAGCTCGAAGCCCAGGCTCTCGGCCTCCCTGCTGAAATCGGCATTGAAATTACTGAACACCTGCACGATGGCCTTACCCTTAGGCTCTGCCGCCTTTGTCTCTTGTGCCTGTGCTGTGATTCCTACGCAAGCCACGAGGCTTGCCACGATAAACTTCATCTTTTTCATACTTTCTTCTTGTTTTGTGCTAATGATTAATTCCTTTTCTTTTATCTGATCAGATGCATTGCAATTGTCATTTTTTGACGTTGCAAAGGTAGAGGGACAATGTTTCATAAATGTTACGATGCCGTTAAGTGAATGTAAAATGTGGGGAGGAGTATCGAAATTCTATTAAATACGGTGAAAATGCCGCGCTACAGAGGAGTAAAGAAAGAAAAAGAATCAAAAACAATAACATTTTCCATAAAACATAGTTTTATATGGATATTTATTTCTATTTTTGCGTAGAAATGTCAATATATGACTACATTATATGGATAATTTTACTACGAATCAAGACTTTATTGCACTCCTTAGCAAACGGCTGAAGGAGTACCGCCTTGCCGCTCGCATCAGCCAAAAGGAGATGGCTGAGAGGTCGGGTGTAAGCTTGACTACCATATGTCATTTGGAGCAAGGGGTAAACCGCAACATCACGCTCAACAATTTCATTTCACTCCTTCGTGTAGTCGGTATGGAGCAACGTCTGAACGACTTGTTGCCCGAGCTCCCCATGCCACCGATGGCATTGAAACAGATCAATAAGTACATTCCTAAACGAGTAAGGAGAAATAGCGATGATACAGAATCTTGATGTATATCTATGGGGACGTAAGGCCGGTTCATTGGTGACTTATAAAGAGCGCTATGCCGAGAAGATATGTTTCTACTTTGACCCTGCGTTTCTCAGTGCAGGTTATGACATAGCTCCACTCAGAGCTTCTGTAAATAGCACCTCTGTGAAGAATGGCTTGCCCGTGTATGCCGACAGTGAGAAACTCTTCGGAGGCTTACCCTCATTCATTGCCGATTCACTGCCCGACCACTGGGGTAACAAGGTTTTTAATGAATGGGCCAAGGCACATAACATAAGCACGAGGAATCTCTCGGCACTCGACCGCTTAGCCTATATTGGCAGAAGAGGTATGGGAGCTTTGGAGTTTCTTCCTCCCGCAGCCGTAGATTTGGAAGAGCCCTTCAAGGTTGAGATAGCCGAGCTGTATAAATTAGCCCAGTTGGCGCTCAGCGAAGCCAAAAGCTTCAAGTCTGCGATACATCCCGACCTGATGATAGAAAGCCTGTTCAAGGTGGGCACATCTGCAGGTGGTCGCAGACCTAAAGCCATCATCAACCTCAACCAAGAAACAGGAGAGTGCTATTCGGGCCAGGTAGCCACGCAGATGCCTGGGTTTGTACCGATGCTCATCAAGTTTGACGAACATTCAGACATCCCCACCACTCGCATCGAATACAGCTACTACCTCATGGCAAAGGACGTAGGGCTCAACATGATGCCGTCCTACCTCATGGAGGGTGATGACACAGCCCATTTCTTGACACAACGCTTTGACCGACAGGATGGTAAGAAGATTCATACGCAGACCTTGGCTGCCATGAAGCCTACCGCATCCAGTTATGAAGATTTGTTCGAAGTAGCCTACCGCATCAGCATCCTCCCTGCCGAGATAAAGCAGCTATTCCTATTGACGACGATGAACGTACTGGGAGGCAATGTCGACGACCATACCAAGAACTTCAGTTTCATGATGAGCGATGATGGAGTTTGGCATATTGCTCCAGCATACGACTACACCTTCTCGGTCGACCTTTCCGCTCCTGGCTATATGAACCGCCACAGCATGACTATCAACAATAAGAATGCCGACATACAGCGCACCGACCTACTTGAATTGGCCAAGCGTTATAACGTAAAAGGGGCAGATTCGATTATAGGTAAGGCGATAGCTGTTGTGAGCAACTACGAGCACTATGCAGCGCAAGCAGGTGTTAGCCCACATTGGA
>JAZONI010000060.1:0-7512 GCA_045654445.1 Bacteroidaceae bacterium
GCTGCAAGCAGCTCAATGCCCTGGTGGGCGGTGTGCAGCACAGCCACCATATCTTGGGATGTGCAGCTGATATCATCAGCGGCACGAAGGCCGACCACCGTCGCCTGTTCAAGCTCATACAGCAGATGCAGCAAGAGGGGAGGATTAGGTTCACCCAACTGATCTGGGAGGGCGACGGGCGCTGGCTACACGTCAGCTATGTGCCCTCGGACCTCCGATGTCAGGTCATTGGAGGGTGTGAGTCGTAGTAGTTACAAGGAGTTAGAGGGAGATAGTCGCTCCGCTCCTTGGGAAGTTAAAGGCCAATAGTACTAAACACACGTTCTGTACTATTGGCCTTTATATCCCTTTATCTTCTTATCTCCTTTTATCTCCTAAATATCATCTCCCCAAAGAAATCAATACTGCTCCTTTTCGTTGGGGAAGTCGCCACTCTTGACGTCCTCTACGTAGTGTCCTACGGCTTCGGTGACGATGGTGAAGAGGTCGGCATAGCGGCGCAGGAAACGGGGGCTGAAGTCCTTGTTGTAGCGGATATGCTATCCGCTGCTTGCGAGTCGGGGGATTCAAATCCCCATCTCCAATACGGCAGATTACCAATCAGCCGTAACTGATGGACAATCTCTAAAAGTAATCTTATATCGAGCTCTGCTACGGGGTTTATATACGTTGTTTTTATACCTTTCGTTGTTTTCGTCAGATAAGTCTGATTATAATATCACTTTCTTGCCATCTACAATATAGATACCCTTGGTGGGCTTCTCTACGTGGCGGCCGCTGAGGTCATAGTATGCTGAAGGCGCTATACCCTCTACCTGTGTGGCATCAATGGATGTGGTGTCATCCTCCTTATCGGTATTCGTATCTTCGTCGGGCAGGATGACCTTGAAGTCGAACTCGGCCATTTGATCCTGGTTTACGAGCACTCCTAACACAACGGAGTAGAATGGGAATGTGATTACGCCATCAGCATAGGTGGCAGCTTCTGCATAAGTGGCCATGTCGATGAACGTGCCGTATCCTGACGTGCTGTTCCATACTCCTACCGGTGTGGTGAGCAGCTTGACGTCCTCGGGGTTGGTCGCATCGATGTAGACCCACCAGTCCATGCTCTGGTCTACAAAGTCGAACATCGAGACGTAAGGGTGGTTGGCACCATACAGGTTGCGCAGACCGATGATGTTGGGGTTGTCGGCACGGCGGTAGGTCTTGACACCCTCGACGGTTGCCTGCCAAGGATATTTGTTCACCCAATTACCGTCAACCTCTATCCATTTATCGTCAGCGTTGATAAGATTCGAACCCATAGACTCGATTACCGTAGACTCGCCGATATAGTTCCATACATAGGAGTCATATTCGGGTTCTGCGTATGAGACCATATGGGCGTATGTGTGATTCATGAATACTGCGGTGCCGTCGGCATCTATGGGGACGAATAACACTCCGTATGTACCTATCTTGTCGCATGTGATAGTGACCGTTGTCTCATCGCTCTCCACGTAGTTCAGGTCGGTCACCGGATTGGCTTTGTAGAGCTCCGAAATGGAAGAGGACAACTGCTCTCCCGGAGCAATGACCATCATGCGGTATTTCACGATAGGTGCATCGAAGGTCAGGGTTAATGTTGCTTCACCGCCCTCGCGGCCCACATATTTGCGGTCCCATGAGCCTGTGAAGGTGGGGGGAGTGACGCCCTCTATCTGCAAGGTGAAGCCCAAATTGAAACCTAATCTATCGTTGATTAGGAAGAATGCATTCGATAGGTTTATACGTCCTGTTGCAGGAACATACGTTCCGCTACTGAGCGAAAACATGAATTCGTCATACACATCTTCGTATCCTTGTAACTTCTCTTTATTGGTGGCATATCCTGTGCTCTGCTGCTCGGCTGAGATGCCTTTCGTGGAGCTGTCATAGTCCAAGATGATGTCTTTGCCGTTGAAGATGTCGTTCAGGCGCAGCTGCTGCTTGGTGGGGTCTGCCACGCTGGTGCGCTGGTCAATGGTGATGGGCTCGTCCCATCCTACATTGGTGTCCTGTCCCCAAGCTTGGAGGGTAGCAATCATACTCTCTTTGCCTGATGCGGTCACGGCGGTGCCAAGATGGTTCCATTCGCTCCATTCCTCGGTCTGTGCATTGGCCCATAGCGGCAGCAGGGCGGTGCAGAGCATCAGGAGCAGTAGCTTTGCTTGATGTTTGTTTGTCTTCATAATAAAAATCTGTTTGTTCTTTTATACGTTGACTACAAAGGTACAAAATATATTTCAGAAGCAAGAGATTTGTTAAAAAAAGTGCACTGTTAAAAGTCAACAGACAACGGTCAACAGTCAACAGACTGGCCATCTGGGACAAAGACTAATGTCATTGACTATTTTTATTCACCACTCAACGATGAACGCACGATGAATAACATCGCATCCGGAGGCCGACTGTAGACTGTTGTCTGTTGACCGTTGACTAAAAAAAGAAGAATCATGTCAATCACCTATGCTATCAAGAAAACCAAGAACCCCAATGGTGCAGAAGGCACCGAGTACTTCCACGCTCAAGCGATCAAGAACGGTGAGCTCACCCTCGAGAAGCTCGCCAAGCGTATCAACAACGGCACCACCGTGACGCAGACCGACTGCCGCGGCGGCGGCCTACAAGGTCAGGGTCGTTGTCATCGGCGCTGCCGTCGCCAAGGCCATAGAGGTCGTAGATGATTATTGAATTCTGAGTGTTGAGTTCTGAATTCTCTATTCCATTCACGATATTCGCCGTGTAGATTAGATCGTGGGTGGGCATGGTATCGTAGGTGTCGCCTATCCAGCCCATGAACTCGTCACCTCGGTAGTGGGCAAATGGTGGTGTCTAAATATGTGAAAAGGGGCGAAAGGATGTTTTGTCACACTGATGCTCAAGCCTCATATGAGGAATAAAAATAAACTTTGCATAGATACGCTTATTAAGATTTGTTTATTCTCTCACCATGCATTATCTTTGTTGCTCCTAAAGGTGAAAAGAGATGAAAAGACTACTCATTATAGACCGTGACGGCACGATACTCGTAGAGCCGCCGGTGGATTTTCAGATAGACAGCATCGCCAAGACGGACTTTGTGCCGGGCGCTATCGGTGGCATGAAAGCTATCAGCTCATTGGGCTACGAACTGGTGATGTGCAGCAACCAGGATGGACTGGGGACAAAGAGTTTTCCCATGGAGGATTTCTTGCCTCCACAGGAGATGATGCTCAAGGTGCTCGCCTCTGAGGGGGTGTGTTTCGACGATATCCTCATCGACCCTACCATGCCTGAGGAGAATGCTCCGACACGCAAGCCGGGTATCGGTATGTTTGGTAAGTATCTCGCTGGCGAATATGACTTGGCTGGTAGTTACGTCATTGGCGACCGCATCACCGATGTGATGCTGGCCAAGAACCTTGGCGCACGGGCCATCCTGTTGCAGGAGGCCGAGAAGGCGGTCGATGTGCTTGCCGAGAAGGGGCTGACCGATGTGTGTGCCCTCTGCACTACCTCGTGGAGCGAGATTGCCGAGTATCTGCGCCGCACGACGCGTGTGGCTACGGTGGAGCGTAACACGCGAGAGACACAGATAAGCGTCACCGTAGACCTCGATGGGCGCATGCCGTCGAGCATCGACACGGGGCTGAAGTTCTTTGATCACATGCTCGACCAAATTGCTCACCACGGAGGACTCTCACTGCAGGTGCAGTGTAAGGGTGATCTCGAAGTGGACGAACATCACACGATGGAGGATGTGGCCATCGCCTTGGGCGACACGTTGCGCGAGGCGTTGGGCGACAAGAGGGGTATCGAGCGTTATGGCTTTGCCCTGCCCATGGATGAGTGTAAGGCGTTGGTGCTGATCGACCTGGGTGGACGCATCGACTTTGATTGGGACGTGACCTTTACACGCGAATATGTGGGCGATACGCCTACGGAGATGTTCCGTCACTTCTTCTATTCGCTATGTGCTGCCCTGCGATGCAACCTGCACATCAGTGCCCGTGGCGAGAATAACCATCACCTCATCGAGGGGGTGTTCAAGGCCTTTGCCCGCAGCCTGCGCGCGGCCATACACCGCCAACCCTTCAACTATGACTTGCCCAGCAGCAAGGGGGTGTTGTGAGGGTAGGGGAGAGGCCTAGAAGGTGTCTTGCCATCATGTTGAAAAAAATGCGATATTTTTTCTTAAAATAAGAATCAAGATATAAAGGAAAAGAGTATCTTTGCAGAAGATATTTATTACACTACTAAATAGTAATTGAAAAATGAAAGCGTTAGTAAAGAAAGAGCCCATGAAGGGCATTTGGATGGAAGAGGTTCCTATGCCCGTAGTAGGCGTGAACGATGTGCTCATCAAGATTAAGAAGACTGCTATCTGCGGTACCGACCTGCACATCTACAAGTGGGACGAGTGGAGCCAAAAGACCATCAAGACTCCTATGACTATCGGTCACGAGTATGTAGGTGTTGTTGCCGAGGTAGGCCCCGGTGTACGCAACTTCAAGGTGGGCGACCGTGTGACTGGTGAAGGACACATCGCTTGCGGCCATTGCCGTAACTGCCGTCGTGGCTTGCAGCACATCTGCGAGAACAGCATCGGCGTAGGTGTAAACCGCGATGGTGCTTTTGCTGAGTACCTCTGCATCCCCAGCCAGAACGTGGTGAAGCTCGACGACCGTATCTCTGATGATATGGCTGCTATCATGGACCCCTTCGGTAACGCTACTCATACCGCATTGTCATTCCCTTTGCTCGGTGAGGACGTGCTCATCACTGGTGCTGGCCTTATCGGTACTATGGCTACTGCCATCGCTAAGTTTGCCGGTGCAAAGAACATCGTGGTAACTGACCTCAGCGACTATCGTCTCGACATCGCCAAGAAGATGGGTGCTACCTGCACTGTAAACGCTTCGAAGGGCGAGACCGTACAGGGCGCTATGGACCAACTCGGTATCCGTGGTTTCGACGTAGGTCTTGAGATGTCCGGTGCTCCCGTGGCTTTCCGCGAAATGGTTGCCAAGATGTACAACGGCTCAAAGATCGCTCAGCTCGGTATCCTTCCTCCGACAACTACTGTTGACTGGAGCGAGATCATCTTCAAGGCACTCACCATCAAGGGTATCTATGGCCGTGAGATGTGGGAGACATGGTACAAGATGGAGCAGATGCTCGTTTCGGGCCTCGACCTCACACCGGTAATCACTCACCACTTCCCCGTTGCAGAGTTCCAGAAGGGCTTCGACGTAATGGAGTCAGGTCAGTGCGGTAAGGTTATCCTCGACTGGGAATAATAAGATAGAATAATCTATATGGAAAGAGGAGAAGCAGTGTTGCCTCTCCTCTTTTAACAATATAAATAAGGTAAGAAGAGATATGAAACATCCGCTTAGAAGTGCTACCAGCACTGAGGGTCGCCGCATGTCGGGAGCCCGCGCACTTTGGATTGCCAACGGCATGAAGCGCGAGATGATGGGTAAGCCTATCATTGCCATCGCCAACTCGTTCACACAGTTCGTGCCAGGCCACACACACTTGCATGAGATTGGCCAAATCGTGAAACGCGAGATTGAAGCATTGGGTTGCTATGCAGCTGAGTTCAACACCATCGCTATCGACGATGGTATCGCCATGGGTCACGATGGCATGCTCTACTCATTGCCTTCACGCGACATCATTGCCGACAGCGTAGAATATATGTGTAACGCTCACAAGGCCGATGCGCTCATCTGTATCAGCAATTGTGACAAGATCACTCCGGGTATGCTCATGGCATCAATGCGCCTGAATATCCCCACGGTATTTGTGTCGGGCGGACCTATGGAGGCAGGTGACCTCAATGGTCAGCACCTCGACCTCATCGACGCGATGATCAAGTCGGCCGACGAGACCGTAAGTGATGAAGAGGTAGCCGCTATCGAGTGCTGCGCATGCCCCGGCTGCGGTAGCTGCTCGGGTATGTTTACTGCCAACTCGATGAACTGTCTCAACGAGGCTATCGGTCTTGCCCTCCCCGGCAATGGTACCATCGTGGCTACACACAAGAACCGCATCGAACTCTTCAAGCAGGCTGCACGCCTCGTGGTGGAGAATGCTTACAAGTACTACCGCGATGGCGACGAGAGCGTATTGCCCAAAAGCATCGCCACACGCGAGGCGTTCCTCAATGCCATGACACTGGACATCGCCATGGGTGGCTCTACCAACACCGTACTCCACCTCTTGGCGGTAGCGAATGAGGCTGGCGTGAACTTTACGATGGACGATATCGATGCGCTCTCACGCCGTGTGCCCTGTATCTGTAAGGTGGCTCCCACGACACAGAAGTTCCATATCGAGGATGTGAACCGTGCCGGCGGTATC
Source organism: Bacteroidaceae bacterium (assembly GCA_045654445.1). Lineage (GTDB taxonomy): Bacteria > Bacteroidota > Bacteroidia > Bacteroidales > Bacteroidaceae > UBA1189. The sequence continues at coordinate 6,373 of JAZONI010000060.1, forward strand.
CTCGGCATCATGGGTGAGCTGGCCAAGGGTAATCTGCTCAATACCGACCTGAAGCGTGTAGATGGACTCACTCTCGCTGAGGCAATGGAGAAGTACAATATTGTCAACAGTCAACAGACAACAGACAACGGACAACTCGATGCACATTGCATCTACCACAGCGCTCCTGCACGCAAGTTCAGCAACGTGATGGGCTCACAGGAGACCTATTATAAGGAGCTCGACACTGACCGTAGCGAGGGTTGTATCCGCGACCTCGAGCATGCCTACTCTAAGGACGGTGGACTTGCCGTACTCAAGGGTAACATCGCACAGGACGGTTGTGTGGTGAAGACTGCTGGCGTGGACGAGAGCATCTGGAAGTTCTCAGGCCCTGCCAAGGTATACGACTCACAGGATGCTGCCGTAGAGGGTATCCTCGGTGGCGATATCGTAGCAGGCGATGTGGTAGTCATCACTCATGAAGGTCCCAAGGGAGGTCCTGGTATGCAGGAGATGCTCTATCCCACCTCATACATCAAGTCGAAGCATTTGGGTAAGGCTTGTGCTCTCATCACCGACGGCCGCTTCTCGGGTGGTACATCGGGCCTCAGCATCGGACACATCTCGCCCGAGGCTGCTGCAGGTGGTAATATCGGTAAGATTGTTACTGGTGATATCATCGACATTGACATACCTAACCGTACCATCAATGTACGCCTTAGTGATGAAGAACTTGCCGCACGTCCCATGACGCCTGTAACCCGTCAACGTGAGGTGTCAAAGGCCCTCAAGGCCTACGCCTCACTCGTGAGTTCGGCTGACAAGGGTGCTATCCGCATGATTGATTGAGGCGGACATCTCTAACGTTTGAAAAATATAGGTGAGGGATTCCCTCATAGTAGTCAAGCCCGAGCTAGCTCGGGCTTGATTTCTTAATGATGTGTTGGGCACCTGTGTATTGTGCATAAAAAAAGAGAAGCCTCGCGAGGCTTCTCTTTATAGATAATGATTATGCTGAAATTACTTCGCAGCGATTACGCGAGCCATTTCGCAAACCTTGTTTGAGTAACCCCACTCGTTGTCGTACCAAGATACAACCTTAGCGAAGTTAGCATCGAGAGAGATACCAGCCTTAGCGTCGAAGATAGAGGTGTTAGC
>JAZONI010000061.1:0-11071 GCA_045654445.1 Bacteroidaceae bacterium
GCAGCTGCTGTGCGATAAAAGAATGTATGTGTATTGGTCGGCATACTGCAAATAAGCCAGAACACCAAAGTCAACAACACACCACCTATCAATCGTAAACCCCGCTTCTCCAAATATATGTTTTGATTAAAACTATCTACAATCAACTTTGTACCAATAGATGCAATCACAAAGAAGCCAATAGTTACCGCCCAACACATAAATATAGGCCAACTGGGCAACAATAGGTGTAATGACTCGGCCGTAGCCCAACAACTCACTGCGGCAAAAATCGCGAAGCCGCATACTGAAATCAATCTCAAAGTTTTGTTTTCTTCCATATTATAAAGAATTAAATAGTGAATAGATGACAACGGATACAATACAATAGGATTATGCTTATATCATGGATAAGCACAAAACCAATGTGTCACATTACGACTCTTATTCTTAAAAAATCCGTAGGCTCTCCTAACCGAATGAATCAATGATTAGGTTGGTAAAAAAAGAAAAGCGTGAGAACCTGTACCTGTTGCCCGTTTCACAGTGTAAGGCCTTCGCATTGCCCATGTCGTCGAAACGAGCAACGCGAAGCCTCACGCCGATATGTATATACGACACCTTGTGAGTTATACGAGTCGTCACGACCAATATAACAAAGGAGTACGAAAACATACCCATGAGACATTCACCGTTGCTTTGCTTTTAACGACATTTTGTAAAAGTTGCGAAGTTCTACACTGTCAAAACCAAAGCGTCAAGTAAACGCCTTTTCCATTATGTCATCGCCCACCCACGAACCCTGTCGGCGCGAGCGATGTGGCAAAATTACACAATTATTTACAATTAGCAAACGATGAAGGGGAAAAGTTGCTGCGCAATGATGATTAACGAAAACGAAGACTTTAACGGATGGTTTACGATGAAAGGTTAACGAAAAACGAATAGTCAATATAAAGAACTCCCGACCTCGTGAGAGAAGTCGGGAGGTAAGGCTACGATTATAAGCCAAGAACGAACGGGACGCGTTGTTGAATTCTGAATTGTGAATTATTAATTCTATTTAAGTGATGTTTTCACTATCACAAACCTTCGCGAAAACGTCTGTCCGGATTTACTTCATAGGCAATTCGTTTTTATTAATTAACACTCAAAGTTTGCTTACTAACTTTTGACAAAATTAATGTTTACTAAACTAAACTCCAAATTTCATCGCATGAAAGTAGAAATTGAGAGTGAGTTTTAATTATTGAGTGAGAATTCTGTGAACATATCCAAGAAAACACCGATTAACCTACCTTTCAATTTATATGGGTCCCATATATTTGGCTTAAGCACTCAAGTCTACCGAGCAAAACAACCATGAGATGAAAGCAGCGAGACATGGAACCGGGAGAGAAGGGAAGAGATAAATCTAAAGTGCGGAACTTTGCCAAATAGCCTCAACGCTGCATTTAGTGCCTACAAGGTTACAAAAGTTCATAAATGGGTTGGCAGTGGCAGAAAGCGACCGCCGCACTGCTAACGAAGACGGAAACATCCACACAGTGGACAATCGTACAGCGTGACTTGTCAATCTCTGCCATTGCCAACCCATTTATGAACTTTCCCATATCCAATCTGCTTCCAATGCAAATACTTTTTTTCCACCTGGCAGCCACTCAGAATGTAATTGCACAAGATCCTGTGTTATCGTCAACATCTTCGTTGCATCCCCAAAATAGGGAATAATATAGTTGTTTACCCACCATGAAATTCTCCTCCCAGGTTAGGAGAAGTCCCCTCACAGAGGGGGAGATGCTACGAGTTTTACAAATAATACCCCATCCGCTTCGCTCGTCCCCCTATCTAGGGGGACAATCTAGAGACCTAGGTAAACTGCTATATCATTACCCAAAATAAGACCTCTTCACTCGGTCCAGAAACGCACATCCCTTTTCTCAGAAACGCATATCCCTTTTTCCCTAATCGCACCTGCCATTAAACATTCCTATCGGATACTCCCATTTTCTACAACGGGTGTACCCAATATCCGTAGAGGGTGTGCCCATTATTCGCAGAGGGTATGCCCATTATCCGCAGAGGCTCTGTCTGTTTTCGAGCGCATATAAACTGTAATCGTTATCTGTAATCGGTCAGTTAAAGAATATTTTTTTACTAGGTGTCGGTAGTTGGCGATAAGCATCTAAATCACAGCTCGTTAGCGACCGACACCCGGTATAGGTGGTGTCGGTCGCCAACGCCTATAGCATAATGATAGCAAACGGGGGTTATCTGTAGCAAAGTGTCAAAATCGGGAGGCCCGAAAAAGGGGCTTTTTGAAATGGACAAAGAGATTTTCTGAAATGCAAGGCTCTGACATTTTGATCGGAGCCTTGCAATCTCCCTCCCTGTCAGAGACAATTTACAACTTTCAAGTTTCAACTCTCAAGTAGAACGCAGGTGCGTTAGCAACAGATCGCAGGTGAGAGGGACGGAGATTGCAGGTGCGAAAAATATTTTCTACATGTTTGGAATTTAGATATTTTTCAGTAAATTCGCAAGACTAAACGAATGATACCACATAAGTGTCAACTATAAAACGACAAGACTATGAACACGACGACAAAACGCATTGCAGCATTGGTGATAGGTATATCGTGCATGTGCTTGGCTTCCTTTGCCCAGGGGCCCGTATACTTGGCTAAAGCACTCAAGCCAACCGAGCAAAACAGCTATGAGGTGGAAGCGACCGTAGACATACATGGCGGCGAGACATGGAAGAATGCCTTCACGATTTGGGACGAGGGCATGGCAACCTTTAACCTAGGAGGAAAATATGAAAAGTTCTCTTTCGTCATGGGACCCGTCAACTACCAGATGTTCAATGATCCCAGCATAGTGACCATTTTCGCTGACGGACGCAAGATCTTCGACTCCGTGGTGAAACCTGCCGACCTACCCAGGCATATCACACTGGACATCAGCGGCGTGAACACACTACAAGTCAATGAGATAGAAGGTGGACTGAGCATCGCATTCTGCGAAGCAGCACTATGGACCAAGGGACAACAGGTGCACGACCTCCAAGGGAAATACAAACTGGACGGAGGCAAGAAGATGCTCTTCAAAGACATCGCTCCCTACCACATGAACGGATCGGGCGAACTGAACGAAAACGGGCACAAATGGGTTGCTCCAAGCAGAAAGACGAACACCATCAGCATAGGCAACAAGACATGGGACCACGGACTGGTCATGGACCTTACCATGCAACTCATAGGAAATGGTGCCAAGGAGACGCACCTCAACATCAGAGGACAATATGAGACCCTGCAGTTCACCGTAGGCCCCTTGAAGACGGACGATGCAAGAAATGGACGAGGATGGATAACGGTGATGGGCGACAACAAGATATTGTATGAATATGAGATTGAACAGCACCACATCGCCAAGCAGGTGACACTGAATGTGGCTGGTGTACACAAACTGACATTTGCAAGCGAACAGGACAACGGCAGCCAAGCCGCCGGAATAGTGGATGCCTGGGTGTACCCGAAAGGAGAGGGTCCCACCACGACAGCCCAAGAGAGCGACAGCCAAGCAGACCCAAGGCTGAAGACGCTACCCGACGTGTGCAAACTAATCAGTAACATACCCCCCTATTCGCTCAGAGGCGGCTTGGAGCAGCAACTCTACGATGGTAAGTCGGACTATATCACCTTCTCTATGGGAGGAACAAAGTTCAATGAGGGATTCATCATGTACAACAAGGCCAGTGTCCTGAACGACGACGTGCACTCGCATGCCATATTCGACCTCGGCAACGAATTTGACTACGTAAGCTTCACCACAGGATATGTGGGCAAGAGCTGGGTGATGAACAACGATCAGCTGAGCGTGTTTGCCGACGATGAACTCATCTTCCAGACTCCGCTGAATGCGACCTACCCAAACCAAAAATATGTGATTCCAATCAAGAAGTGCCGTAAACTGAAGTTTGAGAGTAAGGGACAAGGCAGTCTGGACGTTGCAGCATATGGTGTGGCCGACCTGATCGTATATCGCGGCGAACCCGTAGAAAACGACCTCTTCACTCATCCCATACCAGAATGTCCACCCGAGATTGACCTCATCGACCTCGGAGCCCCCTACATGCACTATACCAGCACATCAAAATCGGGGGCCTTCGTGGATGGCACATCGAAGAAGAATTACTTCACCAGATACGACAACAGCAGGATATACAAGGGCTTTGTATTGCAGACGAGCACCCACTTCTCCCTGGACTTTGGCGTGCTCTCGGGATCGGATGCTGCTATGGCAGGCACCATCGGTGCAGCAGCCGTAGGTGCAGCCTTTGTACCCATCGGCGTGTCGGTGGGCGGTGCTGTAGTGGGCACCTCGCTGATGAGCGTAGCAGGACTGATGATGCTAGCCGCTGGAGGTGAGGCGGTGGAGAACTCCTGCGCTGCCTTCAACACCTATGGACAGTATAACAGCGTGACATTCACCGTCGAATGTCTGAGAACTCAGGGCGACACACAATTCTTCGGTACCGACACGCACCAGGACGACATCAGCGAGAGAAAGGAGAAACTGCTCATCGGTGCAGACCATAACGTGGTGGCCGAGCTGGCTCTGTTTGAAGGAATGAAACCGCAGACGGTGACCGTGCCTATCAATGGCTGCGAACAACTGATGTTCTGGCTCGCAAACACCAAGGGGACATCGGCAGCCTATGTGTTCCACGAAATAAAGGTGTCTAAACAGACGTGTGAACTCTCCGTGCCGGAAGACATGAGAACCTCCGAAGCCGTGGTGACAGAACCACGCTGGACAGAGCTGACAATAGCCGAGAATTGGAACAAGCCCAAGACCTGTGGCGTGAAGGCCGTTGACGACTATGTGTATGGCATCAAGAACCTGCACGACAAGGTGACCAAGATGATAAAGAGTGGCACACCAACATATAACATACACACCTATTACCTTGAGACCGAGGACAAGCAAATATGTAAAGCCGTAAAGATATTCAGCAAAATGACGACAAGCACGGGCGAACACGTTGCCTTGCGAATACCCTACACGCTGAATGAATACGACTACACCGTCAAGTCACTGAAACAGATGAAGGAGACCGCTGCATCATTGACCATAGAGCAGGTGGGAGCAGCCTCAGGCTTGTTGGAACTAGGACTAGGAGCTGTAGCTTACGGAAAAGTGCTGAAAGAATGTAACACACTGCTGAAACAGATGAAAGAAGTGGTGGACGACATGTACCAGTGCACGATGGAGAATGAGGCTTTCCTAAAAAAACTGATCAACAATGCTATGGACATCGATGGACGGACATCGGGCGAAATGACCATATTCGCACCGCTCCTCCCGGGAGAGACTCCGCCAGCAGGGGACAAATCAAAGGTGCGCAACTTTGCAGAGTAAAAGGAACACAAGAATCCAATTGATTATTACCCCACGGCATGATAAAATCAATCGTTATTGTAGGCATAGGAAGCTTCTTCGGCGGAGCGCTGAGATACTACCTATCTACACTCATCAAAGGTTGTTGCACCCACGGATTCCCATGGGGAACACTGACGGTGAACGCCTTGGGATGCCTCATCTTTGGCATGCTGTTTGCGCTATTCCACAAATCGGGGGCGACATACAGCCCGTGGTGCCTGTTGCTCACAACGGGGGTGTGCGGTGGCTTCACCACTTTCTCGACCTTCGCCCATGAGAGCATGCAGATGTTGCAGGGCGGCAATATCATGGGATTTGCCTACTATGTAGGGGCAAGCATCATACTGGGGCTGGCGCTCGTAGCGTTGGGGTACTGGGTGGTGAGTTAAATGACACAAACATGAATAGAATAAAGAGACTAAAAGAATACAGATACAGCTATGATACAATTTCAATGTGACTATAACGAGGGGGCACACCCGCTGATACTCCAGCGTCTGGCCGAGACAAACATGGAGCAAACGATAGGCTATGGCGAGGACCACTATTGCGCCCAAGCACGAGAACTGATAAAGCAGGCGTGCGAGAGGGAGGACATCGACGTGCACTTCCTCGTGGGTGGCACACAGACGAACACAACGGTGATAGCACACACGCTACGTCCCTACCAGGGGGTGATAAGCGCGGTGAGCGGACATATCAACGTGCACGAGACGGGAGCCATAGAGGCTACGGGACATAAGGTACTGGCGGTGCCCTCGGCCGATGGTAAGCTGACGGCGGCACAGATAGAGGAGGTGATGCAGGCTCACCGCAACGAGGATGGCCCCGAGCACATGGTGCAACCGGGCATGGTGTATATTTCATTCCCCACAGAGGTGGGCACCATATATACTCGCGCCGAGATGGAGGCGATAAGCACGATGTGCCGCAAGTATGAATTGCCGCTATTCGTAGATGGAGCACGACTGGGATATGGCCTGTGCTCACCGGAGTGCGACATCACCCTACCCCAACTGGCACAACTGGCCGATGTGTTCTACATCGGTGGCACCAAGGTGGGAGCCCTCTTTGGCGAGGCGGTGGTGATCACCAACGAGAGCATGAAGCGCGACTTCCGCTATAGCATCAAACGCCACGGAGGCATGCTGGCCAAAGGTCGCCTGCTGGGCATACAGTTTGCCACGCTCTTCACCGACGGCCTATACATGCAGATAGCGCAACACGCCATCGACGAGGCCATGCGCATCAAGGCAGCACTACAGGCCAAGGGTATCAGGTTCCTCATCGATAGCCCCACAAACCAACAATTCCCCATATTCAGCAATGCCCAACTAGACGAACTGGGTAAGAATTTCCTATTCTCGGTATGGCAAAAAGTGGACGACACACACACTGCCGTACGCATATGCACCAGCTGGGGCACAAAGCGCGAGAATGTGGAGAAGCTGATTGAAAAATTGAAAATTGAGAATTGAAAGCCTCTTCTCAACTCTAAACACGAAACAAAAATAACCAACCTCCCCTAACCGCGATGCCCGGAGTCCTCCCCATAGAGGGGGAGTTAGAGGGGAGCCAAACCTAAATACTATGCGTATAGCAATCTACGGTGCCGGCTCATTAGGCACAATTCTTGGAGCATACATCAGCAAGGCTGGTGTAGCCATTGACCTCATCAACCGCAACAAAGCGCACATTGAAGCCCTACAGACACAAGGGGCGAAGATCACAGGCACGGTGCAGTTTACCCAACCCGTTACCGCATACACCCCTGATGCCATGAGTGGGAAGTATGACATCGTGTTCCTCATGACGAAGCAACAACATAATACCGAAGTGGTGACCATGCTCAAGGATTTCCTCGCTGAGGATGGCGTATTGGTGACCTTCCAAAATGGTCTGCCCGAGGTACAGATAGCCGAGATTCTAGGCGACGAGCATGTGCTGGGATGCACGGTAGCATGGGGCGCTACATTGCAAAGCCCTGGCGTATGCGAGCTGACGAGCGAGCCCGATGCCCTATCGTTCTCACTCGGTGCCATCACGCCAAATAAGAACAAGCACTTCGACAAGGTGAAGGAGCTACTCGAACTGATGGGCACTGTAGATGTGGAGGAGAACTTCCTTGGCACCCGTTGGAGCAAGCTGCTCATCAATGCGGCCTTCTCGGGCATGAGCGCCGTGCTGGGGTGTACCTTCGGTGAAGCGGCAGGCCCGCGTGAGTCACGCCGTGTAGTGCAGACCCTCATCAAAGAGTGCATCGACGTGTGTCAGAAGGGTGGCATACGTATCGAGCCGGTTCAGGGCAAGGACATCGTGAAGCTACTCAACTATACCAACCCGGTGAAGAAAGCGGTATCGTTCTTCATCATCCCCATCGCCATACGCAAACACGCCAAGCTGAAGGCAAGCATGCTACAGGACATCGAGAAGGGAAAGCTCACCGAGGTGGACGCCATCAACGGTGCCGTATCGGCATACGGTCGCAAGGTGGGATTCCCCACTCCGGCCAACGATATGGTGGTGGAGATCATCCACAAAATCGAACGAGGCGAGTTGAAGTCTAGTTTCGACAACCTGAAATATTTCAACGAGTAATCATCGGTGACGCATACCACGTTAGCGGAAAAACGCAAGTAAACTTGGTTTTTCTCTCGGTTTGCAGTACCTTTGCACACTCCAACAAATAGCATCTCATTACAGCGCATTTATATGATTGACAAGAACGAACTCATCTTTGGAACTCGTGCCGTTATCGAAGCTATCGAGGCTGGCAAGGATATTGACAAGATACTCATCAAGCGCGGCTTGCAGAACGAGTTGTCGCGCGAACTCTTCGAGGCACTCAAGGGACAACTCATCCCCGTGCAACGCGTGCCCATCGAAAAACTCAACCGTCTCACCACCAAGAACCACCAAGGCGTGATTGCCTTCACCTCAGCGGTGACCTACCAGCGTGTCGAGAACCTCGTGCCTATGCTCTATGAGGAGGGAAAGAACCCGCTCTTCGTGATGCTCGACGGCGTGACCGACGTGCGTAACTTCGGTGCCATCGCCCGCACTTGTGAATGTGCAGGTGTGGATGCCATCATCATCCCCACACACGACAGCGTGAGTGTCAATGCCGACGCCATGAAGACCTCGGCCGGTGCGTTGCACACTCTGCCCGTATGCCGCGAGCCGAACATCGGCAATGCCATCAAATATCTCAAGAACTGCGGTTTCCGCGTAGTGGCAGCCACTGAGAAGGCCAAGTATACCTACACGAAGGCCAACCTCACCGACCCTACCTGTATCGTGATGGGCGCCGAGGACAAGGGTATCCCTGCCGAACACTTGGCGCTATGCGATGAGTGGATCTCTATCCCGCAATTCGGACACATACAATCGCTCAACGTATCCGTAGCGGCGGGCGTGCTCATCTATGAAGCAGTGAGACAACGAAGCGAAGATTGATAAAAAAAAGAAAAGGTAGTCCCAGTTGACTACCATTTTTTCTGCTGAAGAGACACACACTATCCCTTTCTCGGATACTCCTTGCACTTGTCGTATGACTCGACATAGCGTTTGTACTTGTCGGGGTAGATATCCCTTGCTGTAACGATCATGGCCGTGTCGTAGCAGTCGCCAAAGTCGGGGTCGAAGGTAGTACCGAAGGTCTTCATCGTGGGCGATAGACCGATGTAGAGGTGTATGAATGGGGGGATGGTGTCGCCCAATGACTTCACGTAGTTGTTGAGGATGGCATAGTTCTCTTTGTAGTCGGCACCAGTGAACATCTCCTTGAAGAAGGCCGCCTGCTCGGGAGTGCAGGTCTCGGGGTTCTTGGAGGTGATGAGCCCTTCGCGATCGCCGAAGCTCATGTCAAGGTAATAAACCATGGCCTTGCGGCTCATCTCCGGGCTTGTCTTATAGATGGTCACCTTACCTGAGAGATACTTCACTGTGGGGTCTGTAGCGATGAGTCCGCCAATGCCGTCCCATAGGTTGTCGAGGGCGAAGAGAGCCTTGCGGCCACCTGCTGCACTCTGGTACTTGGGCTGCACGAAGGCGCGGGCCATCTCGATGCAGTGGGGGAACTCATTGTCGATGAACTTCTGCGAGAAGTCGAAGAGGTGCTCGGTATTCACATAGGGCTGACCATTCTCATGGAATGATGCCAACTTCCAGCGGGTGAAGCGGTAGCCACCGATGATCTCGTCGGCTTCGGGATTCCACACCACGAGTTGGAAACAAGCCTTGTCCTCGAGGTCGAAGTGGTCAAGGTCGCATTCGGTGCCGCTGCCTCCGCCTACGGCGCGGAACGACACCTCGCGCAGGCGACCTATCTCACGCAACACGTTGGGAGCGGTCTCATTGTTTACTACATAGAGTTCGTTGTCTCCGCGGTTAGTGGTGCGGAGGAAGGTCTTCTCGTTGAGTTCGCTCTTGAGAAGCTCTACATCTACGGGGGGAATGATAGGGGGAAGCATATTCTTAATTTACTATTTACAAATTTACTATTTACAATTGATTTTGCGATTTTTCTATTTTACTATTTTGTTACTTGCAAGATTCCTGGTGTGATAATTGATAAATAGCTCAATTGGAGAATAAATAGTAAATTGTAAATCGTCAAATTGTAAATTGATTTTACATATTCGGTACACAGCCATTGCCTACAGACAATGCCTTCACGCGTTCTTGAACTTCGGCTGCCCATTCACGGTCGGTCTTCGACTTATCGAAGGTGGTATAGGGAATAGGCTCACCAAAGGTGATGACAAACTCGTTGCCGCGCTGCTTGAACAGTTCGTCCACGAGGTACAGCATGCCGATGTTTACCTTCAAGCGAAGGAACTTGCTCAACTTGGAGAGGAAGAAATACCATCGCGAGTTGTGGCCCGAGATGTGTACGGGTACCACGTCACGCTCGTAGCGGCGGGCTTGGGTGACAAACATCTTCTTCCACGGCATCTCGGTGACCTTGCCCTTGACCTTCTTAGCACAGAGGCCGGCAGGGAACACTACTACCTGCTGGTCAGAGGTGAACATCTTGGAGATGCGCTCCCCAAGGTCGCGGCTCTGCTTCGAGGAGAGGTTGTTCACCGGTGTGAAAAACTCTGCCAACGGCTTCAGATTGGCCATGATGGGTGTCACGGGCACCTGAAATCCCTCTCCATAGAGACGGTGGAAGATGGAACCGATAATCAATGCCTCGGGACCTCCGAGCGGATGGTTACACACGAAGAGATACTTCTTGTCACTATTCGTGTCCAGGTGTTCCTCGCCACGGATGCGGTAGGTGATGTCGAGGTAGTTGAGCGCCTCGTCAAAGAACTTCACACCCTTGTAGTGCTCCACGGTCATGACAACATGGTTGACATCGTCCTCGTGGATGCGGCGTCTGAGGAAATTGATGACGAAGCGGGGCAATTTCTTGCGCAGCTTCGGTCCCAATATCTTATTTAGATCGAGAAGATAACTTTCTCTTTCGTTGTACTTCTCCATAGTTCTTGCGAATCATCCAATAAAAAGCAAATCCGATGGCAATCCATATCAGCAGTATCACACGGCTCTGGAATGCCAGATAACCGGGCATGCCGGGAATCAACAGCAGCGCGAGGAAGAAGAGTGAGAATATGCATCCCACGATACCTATCCACAC
>JAZONI010000062.1:0-9197 GCA_045654445.1 Bacteroidaceae bacterium
ATATCTTCTGCCATATCTGTATCTTCTTAATCGTTTTTATTAGAACGGCAAAGATACGAACAAACGAGCGAAATAATATCAAGCTTGCTTGAATATTTCACAGCGAGTGCTACATATCTTCGCGATGCATCGCAAAGATACAAATAAGTGAGCAAATAACAGCGCTTATAGTCAAAAAGCTTGCTTTTTAGCAGACAATACCTATTGCCAACAAGAACGGAAGCACCTTCTTGGCGGGAAATTATTTCCTCTTCGGCTTGCGTCGTGCCCAGCCCTCTTCGCTAAAGTCAGGTTCGGATCCGCGTAATGGACGCTCATCCTGTTGGAAGAACTGCTTCCAGTCGTCCTTCTTCATGGGACCACGCTTGCCGGTGTAGCCACGCTCCTCGCGTGAGGGTTTGCGGCGACCTTCTCCCTTCCCCTCCTTCGGCGAGGTAAAGTTAGGTTCGCGGTTCTTGTTCTTCTTTTCAAATTGGGCGAATCCATCGGTAAAATCGTCGGTCCTACGGCCTTTCTTCCCGCTCTTCTTTGAGGTCTGTTGTCCGTTGCCTGCCGATTGTTGACCTTCATTGTCTCCCGCCAACTCTACCACCACATGCTGTCCATTCACATGGGCATGCTTCAAAGCACGCAGCACGATATCGGCCTGCTTATCGGGGACTTCGAAGAACGAGAAGTTCTGCATCAGGTCGATGCGGCCCATCTCGATGCGCTCGTGGCGCACATGGCGGTTCACCATATCGATGACCTGTGCAGCATAGAATCCGTCGCGCTTACCACGGTTCACGAAGAAGCGGGCATAGCCTTGCTCGGGGTTGCGGTCGCCCTTCTCTTTACGTCCTTTAGACCGTTGGCTGTTGTCAGTTGACCGTTGACTCCTTTCCATTACAGGCTCGGGCTCGGGAGCATTGCTGTAGTATTCCAAGAAACGCCCAAACTCGCGTGTTACCACGCGGCGAATGATATCCTCTTTGTCCAACCAGTCGAGTTTACGGTAGATGGCGGGGAGGAATTCGGCGATGTCGTCCTCCTTCACCTCGGTCTTCTCAATGTCGTCAATCACCTTCCACAGTTGCTTCTCGCAAATCTCCTTGCCTGTGGGGATGGTGCCCTTGACAAACTCCTTACCGATGACTTTCTCAATCTCGCGCATGCGACCTTTCTCGCGAAGGTTAATGATAGCGATAGAGGTGCCGCGCTTACCGGCACGGCCGGTACGGCCACTACGGTGGGTATAGTTCTCCGTGTCGTCGGGCAATCCGTAGTTGATGACATGGGTGAGGTCGTCTACATCGAGACCGCGGGCAGCCACATCGGTAGCCACAAGCAGTTGTATGCGGCGCTTGCGGAACTTCTGCATCGTGAGGTCGCGCTGTTGCTGGGACAGTTCGCCGTGCAGTGCATCGGCATTGTATCCGTCCTGTATCAGTTTGTCGGCAATCTCCTGTGTCTCCATACGGGTGCGGCAGAAGATGATGCCGTAGATGTTCGGGTAGTAGTCGGCGATACGCTTCAGTGCCAAGTATTTGTCCTTGGCGTGTACCATGTAGTACACATGGTTTACATTCTTCGAACCCTCGTTCTTATTACCGATGACAATCTCGTGAGCATCGGTGAGGTAGTTCTTAGCGATACGGGCAATCTCCTTGCTCATGGTAGCCGAGAAGAGCAGTGTGTTACGGTCGCGAGGAACATCCTCGAGGATACGGTTTATACTGTCGGTAAAGCCCATGTTGAGCATCTCGTCAGCCTCATCAAGCACTACATCACGCACGGTGGAGAGATTCACCACTCCACGTTCCATGAGGTCGATGAGTCGGCCCGGGGTAGCCACGATGATGTGCACGCCTTTTCTGACATTGCGTATCTGGTTTTCGATGGAGGTACCACCATACATGGGCACCACGCGCAATCCCTCCACATACTTGGAGAATGCGGCCAGATCATCGGCAATCTGCAGACATAGTTCACGCGTAGGACTCAAGATGAGCGCCTGTGCATAAGGCTGCTTGGGGTCTACCTTCTGTATGATGGGGAGGCCGAAGGCGGCAGTCTTACCTGTACCTGTCTGTGCCAGGGCTATTACATCATTACCATTGCCAAGGAGGTAAGGTATCACCTCTTCCTGTACGGGCATGGGGTGTTCGAAGCCCAGTTCACTAATGGCTTCACAAATCTCGGGCATCACGCCCAACTCTTCAAATGTACGCATAAAATGTCTTTATCTATTATATCCAGCGATGGCCGCAATCCGTTTAGGTATATCAGTATTGTCCATCTGTCCTACAAACTGCTCGGCTCCGTTGCCGATAGCAAAGATGGGGACATAGGCGGCGGTGTGCGAACCAACAGGCCATGAGACCATTGCAATACGGTTGAGGATACGCACGGCCAATGCCGAAATGGGTTCGTCGCGGTAGTAAAGGCTCTCGGCCATCTTTATATTCTTCTCTCCTGTGAAGGAGCGTTCAAACTCGCTATACAAGGCTTTCTCGTCCCTCTCGCTAAGCGAAATGGTATCCCAGAAGCCGAAATTGGCCTTCAATGCCTGCTGCATCTGATCCCATGTCACACTATCTTTGTTTTCATGACGCATGCGGTTGACAATGCGTGAGAATCCTGCCTGACTCACTTTTTGTGCTTGTAGGGCTGCAAAGTTGAGTGCATAGGAGCCATTGCCCAAGGTGAAGCCTCCCGTCTCATGGTCTGCAGTGATGACGATAAGGGTTTCTTTGGGATGCTGTTTATAGAACTCGTAGGCTATGCCGATGGCATTATCGAAGTCAACGACTTCCTGCAAGGCTGTGGCTGCATCGTTGGCATGGCAGGCATAGTCAATCTTTCCTCCTTCGACCATAAGGAAGAATCCTTGCTTATGGCGTTTGTCGTAGAGGTGGTCGATGGCTGCACGGGTGACCTGTGATAGGGTGAGGTCGGTAGTTGTTGCATCGATAGCATAGGGGAGCGTATTCTCAACAGCCTCTTCGTGCTGGATGAGGATTATCTTGTCGGCATGCGATGATGCTGTGTACCCATCGTATCCGCGTGCGATGGTGTATCCTGCTTCTTGGGCAAGGTCATAGAGGTGCGGTGCCGTGGGGTCATCGGGGTTTACCTTCTCGGCCAAGTCACCGCCTGCAAAGAATTCGAATCCCGAGGTGGCCAGTTGTGCGCCTATCTCGTAGTAGTCGTTGCGGCTCTTCTGATGGGCATAGAAAGATGCTGGTGTGGCATGGTTGATGGTCACGCTGGTCGCTACGCCGACTTTGGCTCCATGGCGGTGTGCCTTCTCGGCAATGCTCGTCACGGGGGTAACCTTATGGTCCACACCGATGGCTCCGTTATAGGCCTTATGACCAGTAGCCAATGCCGTACCTCCTGCGGCCGAGTCGGTGACATCGCTGCTGCTTGAGTATGAGGTGGCGATGCCAGTATAAGGGAATTGGGCAAAGCCGAGAGGCGTGATGCCTAACTCTCCTTCACATGAGCGGAGGTAATACTGTGTAGCCACCACTTGGTTCAATCCCATACCGTCGCCAATGAAGTAGAATACATACTTCGGAGCCTTGGCCCATCCTGCTGCATGCATGCAGAGCAGCACAAGGAGGGTGCCCATGATACGCTTATAATGTGTCATAACTAGCCGCTGAGTCGTTTGGTGTTAATAGGCCGTGGCCTTAAGGTTGAGGCCGGTAGTCTCCTCTAGGTTGAAGAGCAGGTTCATGTTGTGTACTGCCTGTCCGCTGGTACCTTTGAGCAAGTTGTCGATGCACGAAGTGATGAGCAGCATGTCGCCCTGCTTCTCCAGGTGTATAAGGCACTTGTTGGTATTGACCACCTGCTTCAAATCGATATTCTCTGGTGTCACATGGGTGAACGAGTCCTCGGCATAGTAATCTATGTAGAGTTGGTTGAGTTCGTCGAGCGACACCTTGTTCTTGATCATGATGGTGCAGAAGATACCGCGAGTGAAGTTACCACGATAGGGGATGAAGTGGATATCTGAGCGGAAACTATTCTGCAACTGTACCAACGATTCGCGTATCTCGGGCAGATGCTGGTGCACAAAGGGTTTGTAGATGCTGACATTATTGTTACGCCAACTGAAATGTGTCATCGACGAGGGCTTGTGTCCCGTACCTGTGCTGCCGATGATGGCATGCACATAGATATCGTCGTTGAGCATCAAGTTCTTGGCCAGTGGGAGCAGACCGAGCGTGATACAGGTGGCAAAGTTTCCCGGATTGGCAACCAGACGGCTCTTGCATATAGCGCGACGGTTGAGTTCGGGCAAGCCATAGATAAACTCATCGTGATCGCTCTTCAAGCGAAAACTGCGAGAAAAGTCGATAATCTTGAGTTTTTCGGGAATATCGGCACGCTGCATAAATTGTTTACTCTCCTCGGCATCGGTGCAGAGGAACAGCAAGTCGATCTTGTCCAATTGAGGCTCCTCGGCAAAGCGCAGTTCGGTTTCGCCATAGAGGCCACGGTGTACCTCATGGATATACTGACCGCTATTGCCGCGACCGGTAATGAATATAAGATGTACGTCAGGGTGATTGAGCAGGAGGCGGATAAGTTCACCACCGGAGAAACCTGCACCTTCGATAATACCAGTTTTTATCATAGACTTGTTTACAATAGTTTCATTTCGGGGATAATGACCTCTAAGTGTTGCTGCACATCGTGGCGGTTATAGCCCTCCTTGATGACCAACAATATGGTATCGTCGCCGGCCACAGTGGCCAACACCGATGGCAGGTTGTGCCCGTCAATGTCGTAGGCGATACCCCCAGCATAGCCTGGGCGGGTTTTGATGACGGCAATATTGGCCGAGAAACTGATAGACACGAATCCTCCACGCACAGGTTGCTCGTAGGGCGAACTGCTTTTCCCCGTTTGCTTATACAGCGGATTGTTGGGCAGGATATAGGTGTATATCCCATCGTTTGCGGCCACTTTGACGACCTTGAGTTGCTTGAGGTCACGCGACAGGGTGGCTTGTGTGAGTTCAAAGCCTTGTGCTTTCAGGTATTTCAACAATTCATCCTGGCTGCCCACGCGCTCATGGGTGATGATCTCGCGTATGGCATTCAGTCGTTTCAGTTTGTCTTTCATTCTCGTCGGTTAATTGCTGTATGCAAAGATAAAGGAATATTCATTCATATGCAAAAATGCAAAGGTTTATTTCCTTTTATACAATGCGCTGTGGCTATACCTTATTATATATACAATGTGTGCCCGACCAAGGCCGGGCACACAACTCAATGCAAGAATGTTATCTCTTTACTTCTCAATAGTATTCAACTTCTTGTCCACGAGCATCACATCCTTCATCTCGAGGTTGAGTGCACCGCTCTGGCGTGCCTTGAAGGTAATCTCCACGAGGGTGCCATTACCATTGAGCGTAGCCTTATTTCCTGTGTTGACAAAGGTGGGATAGAGTGCCTTCTGACCATTCTTATGCAGACGGTCATAGGTAAGGTTTTCCATTTCCTTGTTAGCTGAAGTTGTTATGTTCACATAGGTGAGCTGTTCTGCGTCATAAGGGATAGCCACGCTCCATGCGTTTACTTCGTTAAGGTTAGTACCACGGATGATAACCTTCACCTCCTCGCCTTCGCGGATGTTCTTAGGAGCTACGAGTTCAAGTTCACCGGAAAGTGTACCCATGCCATAAGTACTTACACCACCACGTGCAACTACTCCCACGGTAGAGATGTCGTATGCATCGATAAGTCCATTCTTATTGATATCACCGCCACTGATATAGCCATCGAAGTCGGAGTCGCCGGCACGAAGACCAGTGTAGTTCATATATGAAGTGAAGTCATCCATGTCGACACGGCCATCGTGGTTGATGTCACCCTGGAGCACTGTCTCTGTGCCAGGCACCTTGAAGATGTACATCTCACGACCCGAGCCGAAGTTGCCGCGAGCCGAAGTGATATCCATTCTCAAGTAGCGTGCAGGAGCCTTCTCCTCGAAGATGAAGCTCTTCATTGTGCCGTCGGCAGCCCATGTGAAGGCTACGGGTTCGCTCCATGCCTTGCGATCGGTGCTGTAAGAGATAGTACCCTGGAGAAGTGTTCCATTGCCACCATCCTCGCGGGGAAGATATTCGAGCTTGTCGAGTTCGTTTACGCCACCGAGGTCAATCTCCATGGTGAAGGGTACTGCGCCACCTGCCCAGTCGGTGTGCCACATGCTGGCTTCGTCATAGTCGAAGAACTTGTTGACACCCTGTCCAGGTTGGTTCTTACAGGTTGTCTCGGCCTTGATGCCGGGAATGGCAAACTCAAGCGGGTTAGAGAGCGTTGTCACCTTGGTCTCGGCCCACTTGGTAGCACCAGCAGCATTTACAGCACGCAAGCGGACGGTATACTCAGTCTCGGCCTTAAGATCCTCGAGGCGGAACTTGCTGTCGCGAATGGTAGAGTAAATCATGCCGTCAAACTCTATCTCGTAGTAGTCAGCCTCAGGCTGCATCTCCCATGAGGGGGTAAGTGCGTAAGGCTCGATATTGTCCTCGATGAAGGTGATGGTGGGTACCGTAAGCTTGCCAGTGTTGGCAACCAAGGGGTCAGCAACCTCAAACTGATAACCCTCTACGACAACCTCGATCTCGTTGGCGGTGATGTCGGTAGCTGCTATCTTAACCATCAGACGGGGGGCGCCCTTGATGCTCACTTCGGCAGCTGCCGATCCGCGTGTAGAGAACTGGTTGAGCTCGGGCTCAGCCTCATAGTAGTAGGCGTTGTCGCTCATGATGAACTCAGCCTCTGAGGTGGCAGCTACAAGCTCCACCTTCTTTCCACCCATGACAGCCTTCACAGCCTTGGGTGCAGCGTTCATGTAGATGCGCATTTCGGTGCGCTTCTCTGGCTCGAAACCTTCAAAGTTTCCTGTCGTAGGAGCCACGGTGATGATGGCCTTGCCCTTCTTCACCTTGCTGCTCACCTTGGTCTCTACATACTCACCCATGAGGTAAGCCTGTGTGCGGCCATCATCATCATACTCGGTGAAGCTGCTCTCACCATAGGGATAGAGGTCGTAGATACGGATAGTAGGATCAATCTCGTTGACATTGTTGTGTGGACGTGTGAGAGGCACGATAGCACCGGCCTTCACGAAGAGGGGCTGCTTCCACAGAGGAGCGTCGTAGCTATTGATGATGCGTCCGCCCTTGTAGTGCTCGCCACTGAAGTAGTCGACCCACATGCCCTCGGGGAGGTAGATGCCGTGACGCACGTCGTTGCCCTCAGCATCGGCTGCGGTGTTCTGATAGATAGGAGCCACGAGGTACCAGGGACCAAACATGTACTGATACTGGGTAGCCTTACCCAAGGTGTAGTCGTTCTCCGTATCGAGGAACATGGCGCGTACCATAGGCAAGCCAAATACGGCCTCGCGAGCAATACTATAGGTATAGGGGGTGAGCACAGACTTCCACTTCAAATATGAGCGGTTGATGGATGTGGCAGGCTCGCCCAAAGCATGGGGATACTTCTCGTTGGATCCCCAACCGTCCATATTGAGGAGCATGGGAGAGAAGGTCTTCCACTCATAGTCGCGCACGTTGACGGGCACGTTGTTACCACCGAAGATACCATCCATGTCGGATGATACGTTGGGCTGCCCCGAAAGACCTGAACCAAGGTATGTGGGGATATGGAAACGGATATACTCCCAGTTACCACCCGTCTGGTCACCACTCCAGAGACCTGCATAGCGTTGTGTGCCTGCCCAGCCGTCGAGGGTGATGATGAAGGGGCGTGCATCGTCGCCAAATTCGGGCATCACCTTAGCCACGTCGGCTACGCCATTGAGTCCGAACGAGTAGCCGGGACCTACCCAAGCCACGTCGGTCTTGAGGATACGTACGCCAGCGTCGCGCACCTCGCGAATAATGTCGCGCTGTAGCAAAGCCTCAACACCCTCCTTGGGGTAAAGGCTTGACTGTGTCCACAGACCCAGCTCCACACCATGCTGACGAGCATATTCGCCAAACTGACGGAGGTTCTCGATATTGCCCTCAAGTGTACCCGTCTGTCCGTAACCAGCGCCATATCCATCATTAGGAAGGATCCATCCGAGAGGCATGTCGTGAGCCGCATAGCGGTCAATCACGGCACGAGCAGAGAACTGGTAGCTACTGTTGGTAGGCACACGTACCTCACCATTGCCTGAGACAGAAGACGATATTGCAGATGCAGCCACGCCACCGACCTGCTCACCATTGAGTGTTTCTCTGATGCCGCCATTGAACTTTTGACTCTCCTTGTAGCGCTTGCCATCCTCAAAGGGCACGCCACCTTCGGCGGTCTCGGTCCAGTAGTCGCGGTTGTAAGCGTTGAGGTGTCCCTCATAAAAACCAAACTTGGGCAACAACACAGGGTTACCTGTAAGCTGATAATAATCGTTGAGCAACGCCACAGGACCCTCGTCTACCATCACGAAGAGATCAAGGTAGTCACCATCGTGCTGCATCTTCACGGTGCCGTCAGCCTCGGAGTTGAAGTCATAGATACCCTTCTTGAAGGTATACCACATCACACCATAGCCATCGGTAGACCAGTAGAAAGGATTGGGTGAGGTCACACCGCCATCAACCCAGTTATTGGAGTTGATTACCTGTATCACCTTGCCACGGTGCGAGAAACGACCGTTCTGCATACCGCCACCATAGAAGTACTCTTCGGCATCAGCCTTCACAGTCATCGCAGCCACACCCTCTTTGATAGTGGCAGGAGTGGTTTCCTCAAATACCACCTTCTTGCTGTTGCGGTCGGTCACGGTCATCAATTGGGTAGCCTTGTCTACCACCACCTTGATGCGCGGAGTAACCATTTCCACTTTATTACCCTTCTCCTTCACGGTGAGGCTAGTTACTTCACGGCGAGGATTTTCAACAAGGATATATGCAGGCGGAGTAGCCACCGGATCGCGCATCTCACCGCCCTGCGGGTCTTGGAATACACGTACGATGTCGTCACCATAAAAATCAAACACGCGGCATACGCTATCAGCAAAGCATACCTCCACGGTAGTGTCATTTACTTTCTCACCCTCCTTGCACTGGGCAAATGTCAGGAGAGCAACTGCAGCCATAGCGACCTTACCAGCCGCCTTGGCACATCGGATAAAATTGTTCTTCATTAGCGTTATATTTTGAGTTACAAATTATTACTCTA
>JAZONI010000063.1:0-21100 GCA_045654445.1 Bacteroidaceae bacterium
CCAACCGGGTGTGTTCTTCTCGTGGATGCTCAGGATGGTGGCCGTATCGGTAAACTCCACATTGGTAACGGTAATGGCATCGGCAGTGGAGTGCAGATACTCTACTTCGTCCCACACTTTGGGGTCTCTTGTACACGCCCCCAGCAGCACCGCTACGGCAAGGGCGAAAGAAATTGAAAATTCAAAATTGAAAGTTGAAAGTTTGGTTGGTTTCATTGTGGTTTATGTATGTTTATTGTTATTACCTAAAGAAGAAAGATTGAAATAATCGCTATGTCAGTATTACAGAGAACAGCAGTTCACGACCGCGCAGCAGATAATCGTATCGGTAGGTGTTGAGTCCCCGATAAAGGGTGTAATGGTAGTTTCTCATATTGAGCAGATTGTTGGCATCAAGACGTAGGCGGATCTTCTTCTTTTTGAGGTGATACTCTGCACCAGCATCTATGAGTAGCGAATATTTGTTGTTGCCATCGATAAGCGTGGTGCGTCGCCATTCAGTCGAGCAATGCACGTTGAATGCTGCTACGGGCAAACAGGTGAGGTGGAGACGTTGCGAGAAATCGGCATAATGGTTGGTGTTATCGTATGTGTGCTGCAAGGTATGTGAAATGGATGCACGGTAGGTAGCATCAAATTGGGTAATGGGATTGCTGCGCACCTCGCAATAGTATTCGTAATCGTTGGTCGAGATGAGGACGGGACTACCCATAGTGTGCATTTGGGAGTGTGACCATGCATAGTGACCTCCTACAAGAAGGCTGGTCTTGAAAGAAAGGAGGTATTTCGATAGTTTGCCGTCGATATGGATATTGTCACTGTTGTTGTCGGCAAGGTGCTCGCTCAGTGAGAGATGGCTGCCGTCGAGAGTCTGCCCACGCATCACGTTGCTGACGCGATAGGTGTAGCTGACGCTACTGTTGAAGCACCAGAACTCCATAGGGGACTGCCACTCGTAGGCTATGCGTGTGCGGCTGGTACGGTTGTTGCCAAAGATGCCTGAGCGGAGTTGTTGGGTGCGGTAGTCGGTTTGTATGGGTGCGGACAGAAGTGATAGGTAGTCACCGTAGGTATGCCACCAGTCGCTGCGCCCCTCTATGTCGGACTTGCCATTGGGTACATAGTGGACGTAGAGGCTGGCATCCACAAAAGCTTTATTGAAATCCATCTTACGCCCTGTCAAGAGGTCTTGATAGTCGTTGGTGAGTAGCTTGAAAGGGACGTCGAGGTATAGGCGTAGTTTGCGGTCATCGGTTTGGAAATCGAAGTTTGGTGCTATAGAGCACGACATGTCCCAGCCGCTGATGGCATTCTTGGCATCTGTCCCCTGTAGTTCGGTGGTGAGGTTGCCGACATTCAGCGTGAAGGTTACGGGAAGCCCTACACTTATACCCATGGGAAGGGTGTAACCTGTATAGAACTTATCGTGCATCTTGAATGCTGTGCTATATGCCGTCTGTCGTGCTATGGAGGTTGGGTTCAGACGGATGTCGAGTGTGCCTTCGGGCGTCCCGGTATACTGCATGTCGCTATTGAAGCGCAGCTTCCAGTCGCCCACATTGCGTACATAGACGAGTGCATTACGAACACCTACTACATGACGGCGCTGCAGCTGATTGTACTGTTCGATGCCTTGCATGGCTATACCTTCGGCATCGGCAAAGCGACCATAGAGCGACAGTTTGTTCTCGAACAAGCGATGCGCTTTATTGGAACGGTACTCCATATCAGCTGTTACCTTGTGGCTCTTCTGCATGAAATGTAGACACTCATCAGTGACGGCTATACTGTCTCCTAAAGGGTAGGAGGTGTATATCCCATAGCCGTAGCCGGTATTTTCGTGTGTATAATCAACATTGGCCTTCAGTTGATTGTCCTCGGATATTTTTTGTAGGGCATTGATGCTTGCTGTCTCGTTGCGCCTGTCTTCGTAGCGATGTGGCATGAAGGGTGGGCGACTACCCGAAAGCAATGGTAGCACATTCTCTGCACCTGTGTTCCATGACGTCTGACCAAAGTGGCTGTTGAGTTCATCAACACCCATGCGCCCGTCGTTGGATAACTTCAACGTACCAAGCATCTGAAAATCCTTACGGAATAGCATTGCCGTACCGCTGCCCCCATAGAGCGGAGTATGATCGGCATCCAATCCAGCTCGTAGTTCATAGGTGCCGAAGGGCTTTATCTTGGCTTTCTCGGTAAGGCGTATGTTGAGAGCCACATTACTGCTGAGTTCGTTCTTGTCGACCTTATTGTGTTGGTGGTGGCGAAGTACCTCTACATTGGTAACCTTGTCAATGGGGATATTGCGTGTTGCCAGATTGTAGCGCCCACCCAAGAGGTCGAGTCCCTCGATGTAGAACTGACTGATGTCGCGCCCCATATAACTGATGGCACCACTTTCACTGACGCTGATGCCTGGGATGCGTTTCAGTCCGTCCTCCAGCGTGAAGTCAGAGGCTGTGGCAAATGACCCCATGAAGAAGCGTAGTGTATCTCCCACCTGCATCACAGGGGTGGGCTTGACGATAACCTCACGCAAGGTTTCGCTGCCGGGATACATGACGGTAGAGAAAGAGGTGGCACCAGGTGAGAGTACATGCAGCTGGTTCTCATGGTTCAGCTTGCGGAAACTGATGGTGAGCGCTTGTCGGGCATATTCCTTAGGAATGGTAAGGCTGTAGATGCCATCCTGTCTGCTGTTGCCAAAGGCTACGCTTTGGTCATCGTCGCTCACCTCAACAATGGCTCCTGCCAATGGCTTGCCATCGGGAGCAGTCACCATTCCGCTGAGCGTGTATTGGGCGGTGGCTGTAGCAACACCCACGCATAGGGCGATGACAAAGAAGATGACTCGTGATGCTGTTCTCATTTCTGTTCGAGGGGTTGAAAGTGGTTGAATGTATAGTTCATTAATGCCCCTGTGACTCCATCACCCACCATGGTTGTTGGGTATAGCACTCCATTTATATTGAGATTCGCTCCGTGCTTCTCGTATATATGCTTTGAATGGACTACGAAATGGGCATTCGATGAATCATGAAAATAGGGTTCATCCATATACCGCTCGTCCAGCTTTATCTTGTTACGGTGTTGTATAAATCTGTCTCGTGTGGTCTTCTTGTCAGAGGCGTCTGAATCATGGACAAGTGGTGTTGACGGCATGTTGAAGAGTGCGTAGGCCTCGAATCGATGTGTGCCGCTGCTGTCTTCGGCCTTCAATACGAGCCCAGGCAGTCCACATAGCTTCCATGGACCAGCACTGACAGGCAAGTCGGGAGCGTACCAGACTGTCCATACACGACCGCCATAGCTGAGCGTAGCGCGATAGCACTTATAACCAGTAATGGTAGTCTTTCCCTCGTGTAGTCGCCATTCGGTAGGTATCTCCTCTTCGTACACGTAGTAACAAGGATGTACAAATTCGCGTATCTGCATCGCACCCTCATCGATGTGCTGATACACGTAGGTCCAAGCATTGATGCGGGCATCATAGTAATCTACCTGCAGGTGACTCATCTCTTCCGGAAAATAACCGTGTCGGTAGGCGTAGGCACGGTGATCTCCATACTTGGCCACACGGTCGCCAATCTCCAAGATGCTCTTGACGGTATCGGTCACTGCCTTCTGTTCGCGATTGAATGTTGCGATATAGTATTTGTACAATACACACATGCGGCAGGTATCTATGGTCTCCTCGGCCACAGCTATGCCGCAAAGGAAGAAACTGACAAAAATGGATATAAGATGTCTCATTGTAACTCCAATGGCTGATAGTGATACAGGAACTGGAAATCGGGATATTTGATGCCATTGATTAAGACGAAATAGGGTATGTTCAGTCGTTCCCGGTCTTTCTCATCCAAAACAGCAAAAGATGCGTTGTTTTCATCGTTATAATAAGGTTTGACAATCCATTGTGGGTCGGTCTTGATTTTGTTACGTGTCTTGATGAATTTATCGCGCTTCACCTTATTGGCGGTATAGTGAGAATGTGCTTTGATGGGTTGATTGTCAACATTGAAGATGGTGTAGGCACTAAAGGTGTGTGTGCCGCTTTTATCAGAAGCGTGCAACACGAGACCCGGTAGTCCACACAATTTCCATGGACCTGATGATACGGGGATTTCTTCTGCGTACCATGCAGTCCATTCCCTACCACCATATAGCATACGGGCACGACGACAATTGTAGCCCAAGATGACGGTATCGCCCGGGAGAAGCGTCCATTGTTGCATATTGGTAGACTCCTCATAATATATACGTGAGGGGTGCAAGGCTTCATGTACGGTCAGGGTCCCCACTTGGGGATAGTTTTGGTATACCCAAAGGTTAGCATCAATGCGGCAATCCTCAAACTTTACTTTCTCCGTATGCTTTCCCTCGGGTAGGAGGTTTTTCAGATGGGAATAGTCACTTACATCACCATATTTAGATATGACCTCACCAATCTCGAGGACACTATATATTGAGTCGGTCACAGCGACATCGTTGCGGTCGGTGGTTTGTATCAGTTGGGTATACAATACACATAGCTGGCAATTGTCTTTCGGGGTGGCAAAGGAACTCAGCAGGAGAATGACCAAAGGAAGGATATAGAATGCTTTGTAACGCGCCCACCATTGACCTGCCTTGGGAGTCATCATAATAATACGAGACCTTACTAAATTGTATTTGAAATTGTTTGCAAAGATATAGGGCGAGTCCATAGATGCAGTCTTGATCAATAGCTGTTGGTATTCTTGGGCGCAGATTCCTTGGCTGATTACATAATCGTCGGCCTCATATTCGTGGAGGTCGCGTAGGCTCACACTAAGTAGATAGATGAAGGGGTTGTACCATTGGATGCCTTGCACAAGCATCAACAACAGGATATCCCAAGAGTGATGACATAGCGCATGTGCCTTTTCGTGAAGCAATATCTCTTTACGGTGGTGATTGTAGTCGTGCTCACTGATGACGATATGACGCATCCAACTGCATGGGGCTACATCTTCGGCATGACAATGAATGATGATGCCATCTTCCTCATCGCTCCACAAGCTGCTTTTACGGATAAGGTAATGCATACGGAGCAATTGGTAGAGTCGTTTGATCATGAGTATTGCCAATACTCCTACATATAGATATCCGAGGTACTGGATAAAACCTAGAGATGTAGACTCGGTATCTGATATTGGCTCCAAAGAGGTACCTGATATGGATGGGGGTGCTACTGTCGAAGATACTGCACCCGTTTCTTCTCCCTCCACTATTAAAGTTGTCTCGACAAATGGCATAGGATTGTGCCCATTGATATGAAATATGGAGAAGTTGCACAACGGGAGTATGAGCGACAGCCCGAGGATGAGGAGTAATGTGAGACGATTTTGATGGAAGAATCGTTCTTTACGTAGCAAAGCACAAAAGGGCGTGTAGAGCACCGTTAGTACCAATACTGATTTGAGGGAATAGATGAGTAGCGTATTCATAGGTCTTTTTCCTGCGTTACAAGGTTAAGCAATTCATTTACCTCTTCTGCTGTGAGGTTGTTGTCTTTAATGAAGAAGCAGAGCATTGACTTTAAACTTCCTCCAAAGAGTTTCTTCTTGACATCCTGCATCGTTTGACGTGTATACTCGGCACGTGTCACCTTGGCGACATACATGTGGGTCTTTCCTTCTCCCTTGTTCTTAAAGTAGTCTACATATCCCTTTTCGTAGAGTACCTTCAGATTGGTGGCAACGGTGGTATAGGCGGGCTTGGGGGCCTCATAGCGTTCAATGATATCCCAGGCACAAGCCGAATGGTTGATGTCCCAAAGGATAGACATGATTTGAAATTCGACTCTAGTAAGTGTGTTGTCTCTTTTCGGCATAGTATGTAGTGTTTTGTTATTGTATATTATTTCTATGACGGAACTTTTGTGCTCTCATTTTACCGGCAAAGTAAGTGTAAATAAAAACAAAATCTAAAAGACTCGATATCGAAAGTTTCGATTTTGCTCGGTTTTTAACATCTATTAATCGTAATAGAGCGGAATGCCTAAAGGCAATAACAATAAACTGGTTGGAAACTGTAACCAATAAAAAAGATTTTACGATAAAAAGAGGTAAATAAACCACACCTCACGCATAAACGAATAGTCATGAGTTGATACAGAGACTATATCCCCACAAAACGACTCCCGCCCGAACGACAAGGTCCGCTCGGGAGGCATGCACTACACCAGCATCGAGAATATCCACAAGGTCATCGACCCCCTCTTTATGGATGAGCTCAGTGCCGAGTTTGATGCCATCCTTGACGAGAAGGTGGAGCGCACCCGTATGCGCCAGCTCTATCATTGCCATGAGGCAAAGGGCGAATACGTGTTTTCTCTTCATCTTATGATTTGTGCTTGAGTTTTTTAGTTTTAGTTCATTTGTTCACCATAAAACGCGTCTTTTCACATTTGCATACACGCCGAACGATTGGCGATGTGGCATAATTCAAGCGAGCTTGATTCTGCCCTCACTCCTGCGTCGGTCGAATACTTTTCCATCACATCCACGCAAAGCAGAATAAAAAGTGCCGCAAAAATTTGCGGGCGAGGGGGGATGTTTGTATCTTCGCGGATAGATAAGCCGCTGCTATAGAATGGATAGAGGCAATAGAGAACGATGGATGCAATAGAGGACGATAGAGGCTATAGAATGGATTGAGGCAATAATTACTATAGAAATACATAACTACAATGAGCGAGCATAGAGAGATTACGCAGGCTACGGAGCTGGAGAGTATCTTTCGCCGTGTGCCTAAGTGGCAGGACCTTTGGTTTTATCAGAAGTCGGAGGTGCTGTATCAGATGACCTTCGTCTTCTGTGAGCGTTTCTTGCCGAAGCATGGTGACCGCACGGTGGACCAGATGGTGCAGGCGGCTCGCTCGGGTAAGCAGAATATCGTAGAGGGATCGGAGGATGGCAAGACCTCGACGGAGATGGAGCTGAAGCTACTCAATGTGGCACGCTCGAGCATAGGCGAGCTGAGACAGGACTATGACGACTTTCTCAAGGCTCGGCATCTGGCGGTGTGGACACCGGCAGACGAGCGTTTCCAACCTATGCAGGACTTCACGAAAGGGCACAACAAACTGGATGAGTATGAGCCTTACTTCATGCGCTGGAGTGCTGAGGAGATGGCTAATGTGGCACTCACGCTCTGTTTCCAGGTGGATACGATGATGAACAAGTATATGGCTAACCTTGAGCGCCAGTTTATCGAGGAGGGTGGCATCAAGGAGCGTATGCACAAGGCTCGCACAGGCTATCGCCGGCAACAGGACGAGCGCTTGAGTGCTCTGGAGGAGCAACTGGCTACGGCGCAAGCCGAAACCAAGCATTGGCGGGAGGCTTATGATGACCTGCGAACCCGCGCCCTGAACGCCTACAATGCGCAGGCCGCCGAGATAGCTGAGCTGAAGAGGTTGTTGCAGGAGCAACAGGCGAGGGGATAGATTTTTATAGATGCTATAGGGACTATAGATGCTATAGGTGCTATAAAAATGCGGTTTTATGTTATATAACACCCTCTAATTTTTGAATTTTTCTGTACTTGTTGAATGTCAATTTCTTGCAAGAAGCGAGGCTCACCCGAGCTCGGAAAACTGCAAATAAATTTGCGTTTTCTCTCGCCTTGCACTAACATTAATCTGCTTCGCAGCTTGAAATTAGGCTGCGGCTCGGAAATGCTCAAATAAATTTAACTTTGTTGAATCTCTGCCTCATTCAGTAAAGAAAATACTAGCATTTTCTATACATTCATTCGTTGAGATTTGGCATTTCTCTCGCCTTGCACTAACATTAATCTGCTTCGCAGCTTGAAATTAGGCTGCGGCTCGGAAAACTGCAAATAAATTTGCGTTTTCTCTCGCCTTGCACTAATTTTGAAAAATGAAAACAGAAATGCATGAAAAGTAACATACGTAACCTTTTCTTCTTTGTCGGCTTGGGACTGCTGGGGCTTATGCTCTTCTCGCTCGATATGTCGTGGAGCGAGATATGGGAACGCATCTGCCAGGCAGGGTATTGGCTGCCGGTGAACATCGCGTTGTGGGCAGGCATATACCTGATGAATGCGGCTTCGTGGTATGTCATCATTCGCGACAAGGGGCAGGGGGGTGTAACGTTCGGCTTTGTGTATAGACTCACCATATCGGGCTATGTGCTCAACTATGTGACTCCGCTAGGCTTGCTGGGTGGCGAACCTTACCGTGTGATGGAGTTGGCCCCTCGTGTGGGGCGTGCCAAGGCGGCCTCGTCGGTGATACTGTACTCGATGATGCATGTGTTTTCGCACTTCTGGTTCTGGCTGCTGGGCGTGGCGCTCTTTGTAGCCGTCTATCCCATAGACTGGGCGCTGGGTCTGTTGCTGGGTGTGATTGCTGCCGTTTGCCTCGTAGTAATCTACTTCTTCATGAAGGGGTACCGCAGTGGCTTGGTGGTGAAGACTTTCGGCGTGTTGTCACATATCCCCTATGTAAGGCGCTGGGCGGCACGTTTCATGGAGAGGAATGCGGAGGCGCTGCAGCGGGTGGATACGCAGATTGCTGCCCTGCATGCACAGCGCAAGAGTACCTTCTATCTCTCGCTGGGGTTGGAGTTGCTGGCGCGTGTCGTGAGCAGCCTGGAAATCTATTTCCTGATGCGTATACTCACTCCCGAGGTGACGGTGGTGGATAGTGTGCTCATCATGGCGTTCTCGTCGCTATTCAGTAACCTGATGTTCTTCATGCCTATGCAGATAGGGGCTCGCGAGGGCAGCATCGCTCTAGTGGCCGACCGCCTGCACTTGACGGCAGGGTATGGACTCTTTACTGGCATATTATGCCGTGTGAGGGAGCTGTGTTGGATAGTGATTGGGCTTATATTAATAAAGGTAAAAGGATATAAACATGAATAATATCAAAGGTATCATCTTCGACTATGGTGGCACGCTCGATACGCAGGGTGTGCACTGGTTTCACATCTTCCGTGAGGCCTATGCCCAATACCTCCCTGAGGTTGCTGAGGCGCAGCTGCGCGAAGCCTACGTATATGGTGAGCGTTACCTGGCCACACATCGTGTGATCGAACCCGCCGATGACTTCTTGGCTATGCTCGAAAAGAAGGTGGCGATACAGCTCTCGGCATTGGGTATTGAGAATGCTGAGATAAATGCTGATATTGCGAACTATTGTGACGGCCTCGTGCGTCGTAATATGGAGCAGACGCGTGAGGTGCTCGAGCACTTGTCGGCTCGCTATCCGTTGGTACTCGTGTCAAATTTCTATGGCAATATCCGCGCTGTGCTGCACGCATATGGCATAGAGCATTATTTTGGCGCGGTGATAGAGTCGGCCGTGGTGGGTATACGTAAGCCCGATGCACGTATCTTCGGCCTCGGCGTAGAGGCGCTGGGCTTTTCTCCCGAAGAGGTGCTTGTAGTGGGCGACTCATATGACAAGGACATCGTGCCTGCCCATAGCCTCGGATGCCGCACCGTGTGGCTCAAAGGACAGGGGTGGAGCACTGCCGAAGAGGATGCTCGGGAGTGTTGTGCCGATGTGATGATTGCCCGGCTCGTCGAATTGGCCGAGGGACTGTTGCCCTGATGTGAGGGGGAATCATGGGGTGGCAAAGTGTGGCCAATTGCTATATTATCGCCACAAGTTTTGTGTTTCGCTCATTTATTTGTACCTTTATGGTAACCATGAAGATACTTTCACTCGCAGGGAATAAACACCCGCATGTCTCACCCAAACAAGTTTTGTTCGCCTGGCACGTGCGGTTGTTTATTCGCTCGTTTATTCGTATCTTTGAGATAAATCTCTTAGATACTTTCACTCGTTTTGAAAAAATATTCAAGTAAACTTGATATTTCTCGCTCGTTTATTCGTATCTTTGCTTCCTTAAATTCTAGGTATTGACTATGGACGGCAAAGAAATACAGAAAATCAAGCTGCGTTTTGGTATCATCGGTAACTCTGATGAGCTGAACCGTGCTATCGATGTCGCTATGCAAGTAGCGCCTACCGACCTCTCGGTGCTGGTGACTGGCGAGAGTGGTGTGGGTAAGGAGCATTTTCCACAGATTATACATCAGAATAGTGCACGCAAGCACAACAAGTATATCGCTGTCAACTGCGGCGCTATACCCGAGGGCACCATTGATTCGGAACTCTTTGGTCACGTGAAGGGCGCCTTTACGGGGGCTATCGAGGAGCGCAATGGCTACTTTGCCGAGGCCAACAACGGTACCATCTTCTTGGATGAGATTGGTGAGTTGCCCCTCTCTACGCAGGCTCGTCTGCTGCGCGTGTTGGAGTCGGGCGAATATATCAAGGTGGGCTCGTCGAGAGTGGAGAAGACCAATGTACGCATCGTGGCTGCCACGAATGTGAACCTTACGGATGCCATCGCCAAGGGCGACTTCCGTGAGGACCTCTACTATCGCCTCAACACTATCCCTATCAAGGTGCCTGCTTTGCGCGAACGTTCGGCCGATATAGCCCTGCTGTTCCGTAAGTTTGCATCTGATGTGGCCGAGCGCTACACGATGCCTCCGCTCCAGTTGACCGATTCGGCCAAGCGGGTGCTCACAGCCTATCCGTGGCCGGGCAATATACGCCAGCTCAAGAATGTGACCGAGCAGATAACACTGCTATCAGAACAACGTGAAATCACGGAGGAGATACTACGCACGTATCTGCCCGAAGTAAAATCGAGCCTGCCTATGCTCGCCGGTAACAAGGCAACGCAAGGCAACAGCTTTGAGAGCGAGCGCGATATCCTGTATCAGGTGCTCTTCGATATGCGTCAGGATATGGCTGAGCTGAAGCGTCAGGTAAACTCACTCATGGGAGGAGAGGTGCCCATGCAGCATCATCGTCCCTCAGGGAATGGGGTGGCTTTCGTGGAGCGTCCTATGCCACAGCAACCTACAACCATATCCATCACCTCGGCAAAGGAGCATATGCACGACGATTATGAGATACAGGACACCGAGGAGTATGTGGAGGAGGTGATGTCGCTCGAAAACGCCGAGAAGGAACTTATACGCAAGGCACTCATCCGTAGTCGTGGCCGACGCAAAGTGGCGGCACAGGAGCTGAAAATCTCTGAACGCACGCTCTATCGTAAGATAAAGGAGTATAACCTGGAAGAATATTGATATACCCAATGAAACTGAAGACTATATATAAAGGTGTGGCGGCCTTGATGACTGTATTGCTGGTGAGTTGTACTATTTCCTATAAGTTCAACGGTGCATCTATCAACTACGATATCATCAAGACCATCACGATAGAGAACTTCCCCAACCGTGCGCTTTATCAATGGGGTCCCATGGAGGCAATGTTCAACAATGCGCTGAGCGATATCTATGCGAATCAGACTAAACTGCAACAGGTGAACCGCAATGGAGACTTGCTGCTGTCGGGCGAGATTACGGCATATGACCAGGTGAACAAGTCGATATCATCGGACGGATACTCATCGATGATGCAGCTGAAGATGACCGTGAAGGCAAAGTTCCAAAATACGAAGAATCCCACCGAAGACTTTGAACGTCAGTTCTCGGCTAGCCGTGAGTTTGATGCCTCGCAGCAACTCAACGATGTGCAGGACGAGTTGGTGAACCAGATGATCAAGGAAATCGTAGAACAAATCTTTAACGCTACCGTGGCAAACTGGTAATTATGGTATTAGGTGCACTGATCAATCATCCCGAAAGGCTCAACCGCGATACGCTGTACGAACTGCGCAGCATCGTGGCCCGGTACCCCTATTTCCAGACAGCCCGTCTGCTGCTGCTCAACAATCTGTACCTGCTGCATGAACCTGACTTCGGTGCCGAGTTGCGTAGGTCTGTGTTGTATATCTCTGACCGTGCAGCGTTGTGCCGATTGATAGAGGGGTATATGGATCGTGTGATGCCCGATGAGGTGCCTGAGCAGGAGACCGCAGGACTTGACCGTACGCTGAGTTTGATCAATGCTTTCCTAGGTACATT
This sequence comes from Bacteroidaceae bacterium, assembly GCA_045654445.1. Classification (GTDB taxonomy): domain Bacteria; phylum Bacteroidota; class Bacteroidia; order Bacteroidales; family Bacteroidaceae; genus UBA1189. Next base: position 12,010 of record JAZONI010000063.1, read on the forward strand.
GCCTGAGGAGAACGATGCGTTGCATCTGCCCATCGATGCGGTGGGCGACTATGCTACCCGATTCCTTGCTGGTGGAGGGGAAGAGGAAGAACAGCCCGTAGGGATGGCATCTGCCGAGGAAATGGATCTGATAGACCGTTTCATCAGTCAGCAGTCGGCAATCGACGAGTCGGTCACCAAGCAATCCGCTGCCATCTCCTCCGACACGGAGAGACCTGCAGAAATAGAGGATAAGGCGCTAGAAAATGAGGAGGAAATGCTGGACGAAAGCTATTTTACCGAGACTTTGGCAAAAATTTACATCAAACAACGTAAATATTCGCGTGCACTTGAAATTATTCGCAGTTTATATTTGAAATATCCAGAAAAAAATATTTACTTTGCAGACCAAATCAGATTTTTAGAAAAATTGATAATTAATAACAACTCAAAATAGACTATGTATTTACTTTGTATCGTACTTATCGTTATCGTTTCGGTATTGATGTGTGGTATTGTTCTTATCCAGAACTCTAAGGGTGGTGGCTTGGCTTCATCATTCGCTTCATCAAACCAGATCATGGGTGTTCGTAAGACAACCGATTTCTTGGAAAAAGCAACATGGGTGTTGGCTATCTGTATCGCAGTGCTTAGCATTGTTGCTGCTTACACATTGCCTACTCGTGTACAGGCAGGTCATGATAGCGTGTTGATGGAGAATGCAGTAAACTCAGAGATGGTAAATCCTGAGACATTGCCCGCCTTCGACACTCCTGTAGCAGAAGAGGGTGAGTCAGTAGCCGAATAAAGCTACACGACACATACGACAATCAAAATATAAGAGAACTACCGCGGTAGTTCTCTTTTTTTGTGTGGCTTCGTGTCAGATGAAGTGGAAATGAAACTATATCTTACCCAAAATACGGTCCATTACCCAGTTGGTAGGTGTGGCGCTGATGCAATTGCAAGTACAGATGCCTTTTCTCTGTAGATGGCGCACGATATTCTCAATGAGCGGTTGCTGCACATATTGTGGGTTGGGAATCTCAAAGGTGTGATGTCCTTCGGCGTCGTGTAGTTCGATAGGTTGGTAGGTGAACACTGAGAAGCATATCATGCCCTTGTCGCCAATGATTTCTATGCGGTCTTCCCGCGCACTCTCGTGTGCCACAAAGCACCAGGAACCGCTACCTACAAGGCCATTGTCGAATCGGAATGTAGCGCTGATGCTGTCTTCGGCCTCATAGAGTCCGCCTCGGTTGGCTGTGTAGCCCTTGGCCTCGATGATATAGCCAAAGTAGTGTTGTAACAAGTCGAGCTGGTGAGGGGCAAGGTCGTAGAAATATCCGCCGCCAGCGATGTTGGCCTGTACGCGCCACGGCATAGCATCGCCTGTGCTGCCGTCAAACTCGCGGGGAGGCTGTGCCAAGCGAATGTGTACATTGATTACCTTGCCTACACGAGGTATCAGTTCCTCGACCTTGCGGAAGTAGGGCAGGTAGCGACGATAGTAAGCCACGAAGCAGGGTACGCCCATCTCCTCGCTAGCGCGGTTGATGCGCAGGCAGTCCTCATAACTGGCAGCCATGGGTTTCTCTACATATACGGGCTTGCCGGCTTTCATGGCCATGATAGCATAGGTGGCATGGCTTGATGGCGGTGTAGCGATGTATATAGCATTGACGTTAGGATCGTCGATGATGTCCATCACATTGGTATACCATTTTTTGATGCCATGGCGCTCAGCATAGGAGCGGGCACGCTCGGCATTGCGGCTCATGACAGCCTCGATAGTCGAACCTTCGACTTGCGCAAAGGCAGGTCCGCTCTTCTTTTCAGTGGCTTCGCCACAACCGATAACTCCCCAACGTATCATTTCTTGTATATTTTATGAGTAACCTTTACTAAAATCGGAGTTTCATTTCTCTGATGTAGGGCATTGTCATCACTCCGGACTTAATCCCAGAAGTTCCATGACAACCCTAACTTGAACAATCGCGGGTTGATGGGGTAGTGTGGAGCCAGGAATGAGTTGGTTTGCTTTAACAATCCTTGTGTGACATGGTAGTACATCACATAGAAACGCACCTGCTTGAGGTGGAAATTAGCATAAACATTTACTATTGGATAGCCTCCTATCTCAACCTGCTCGGGACCTTCCTGCACAAAGAATTGCTGCAAGGCAGGAGCATAGTCAGGCGCATTGTAGCGGCTGAACCATCGGGCGTCGCCACCCAATTGTACTTTCAGCACCTTGGCATAGGTGAAGAGCAGGTATAGATTGCTGTAGATGTTTAAGGTCGGTAGAGGAAGTATCTCGGGGCGCGAACTGTATTGTGTGGTCAGTTCGTTGTCCCAATGCAGCACTCCCCATTGTAGGTCTTGCCATAGTGTAGCGCTCAATACCTGTATGTTGCCCGAGTACTGTTGTGCGTTGATACTGCTCAAGCTGAGCGGGCGACTACTTGTAGTGCCAGGCTTGTAGGGTGTTCCTGCGAGATAGGTGTAGTTCTTGATGTTCTCTATACCGGCATAGAGGCGGGTACGCGTGTGCCCTATAGCGATGCTACCGCCAAGACGCGTGCGGAATTCCTTGTGTAAATTGTTGTCCCACCAATAGTGCTGTGAGTGGTAGTGCCGATAGTAGAACGATGGGCTGGAGTTCTTCATGTATCCCTCACCGCGCAAACGTATGGTGTCTCCCCAGAGTGGAAGGTTTAGGTCGGCACTGCCATCAATCTTGAACGCTCCCAAGTCGCTACCTGCCAGTACGGTTTCGGCCGTAGCGTTGAAGTGGAATGTGTTGCCGAGGTTGCGGTGGAGATTACCGCCCAAACTGAGGTTGTTCTCTTTATAGGTATGCATGTGGTCGTTCCCCACGCCTCCTGTACTGTCTGGTAGGGTGTACTGGCGATACTCGTGGCTCACGTAGGCCGATGCCCCAAAGGGAATCCATTTGTTGACACCTTCGATGAGAGTTACGCCTATGGTATTGCGTAAGCGTAGGTATTGCGTGGCATCAATAGAGTCGTAGGGGAGGTAGGTGTCGGCATAGTAGTTCTTCGTGTTGGCATAGTCGATAAATCGGCGGCTGTTACTGTTGGCCTCCATCGTGTGAAATACCTTGCTCACGGGAATGAAATCATAGTTCACGACCACCGTATCGGGCAAGCTGTCGGTACGTGCCTTGTAGTATCCCAACTTAAAGTCCTGTGCGAGGAACAGTGTGCGCACAAAGTCTTCGTTCCATGTGCGCTGTAGGTTGGTGGGCATATCGGCCGGGCGGTAGGTCTTCTTGCCCTCAGCCATCGCTTCTGGGTTGGTGACATAGCGGTCGTCGCTGATTCCGCCATTCTCGGCCAAGCGAAGTTTGTTATGACTGAAGAGTGCTGTTACCCCATAGCGATCGCCATGGTGGTATCCATAAAGGCTGGCATTGAAGTAACCGGTAGACTGATGATCATACATGCCACGCCCGAAGAGATAGTCGATATTGAATCCCAATCCTGTACGCTTATTGGCATTGACGCCATAATATCCCTTGAACCACTCCTCGCCGTTGACCTTATTTCCGGCGCGGTAGTAGGTGATGTTCGAGTAGGGCGATTTGGTGTTTGAGAAGTTGAACTCACCAGGGCTGACAAGGAAGAAGTCCAGAGCGTCGGTAAATAGGAATTGCCTTTCAGGCTGACGGTTGAAGAATATGCGCGACAGGCGTGGCGAACCCATGTTACCCAAGTAGTTGTATTCGCCATTGAGGCCATCGGTAAAGTGGAGGTTCTGGAAGTTGAGTGTAGCCGTGTCGGTCGCAATCGGGATGATATCGCCCAAGACGGGGCTCACACGGAACATCTTTACATCGTGTGGCGTCGAGCGGTCAGTTACTGTGCTGTCACGTCCAGACACTAAACCTTGTTGGTTAAATGTGGGTATGTCGCTATTGCCTCCGCTGCCTAGACGGTCGTTAGCCATGCGTAGGTTGGCCTGCGCATGTAGGTTACCCACGAGGAGGGTTAAGAAGAGTATGGCAGTGAGGAGGCGTCGCATAGGAGATTATCTGAAATATCGCACGATATACTCAGCCACTTTGATGGCCATCGAGATGAAGCACACGATAAGGAAGGGTGTGCGGTTCTCTGGCATTGAGATGTAGAGAATCAGTGCTATGAGGAATCCTACGAGGAACAGGGTGTTGAGTAGGTTGCGGAGGTCGTTACGTTTCATGCTTCAGATGCTTTTATCCTACAAGTTCGGTCATCTTGTCTACGATGTCGTCAAAGAAATCGATGGTTTTGCAACGGAACTTACCGGGTTCTTTCAGCAGTTTGCCTTTCTTGCTGAAGGCATTCTCATCGGTGATGGTCTCTTCTGCGCTGAATTTGCTGCCTCCGTCGCGCTCCTCCTCGTACCAGTAGTTGATGCGGGTGAGTTTGATGGTTGCCTCTCCTTCTGTGCATTGTATTTCCATCCAGTAGTTGATGCGGGTGCGGTCAAACACAAAGAAACGGTTGGTAAACACCATATACTCCTCTGCGGTGAGGCTGAGGATCTTGTTCTGTTCGTCGTTGCTGATGAACTTGGAAATGATGACATTCGGCTTGTTGAAACGGCTCTGTGCCCATTCGCTGATACGGCTGAAGGCCTCTTCTTCCGATAAGGTGGTGGGTATAGTCTCTTGGAAGAGTACGCGGCCATTGACAACGGGGACGGTGCCTTTTGCATATTGGGACTCTACTTGTGCCCAACCGGCATATAAGCCGAGACATAGGCATAATGATAAACACAATCTTTTCATATGTTCTGTTCTATTGCAGTGTTAGTTTATATAAAGCACAAAGATAGTGCAAGGCTGATGAAATGGCAAATTTATTTGCATAAATCTTGTTGCTGGCATCTCTAGATTGGGTACCTGCATAAATAAGAGGAGAGCGACATTGTTGCCGCTCTCCTCACATCGTTGTATATTTTCTATTAAATCAGGCTATATAACACGAACATCCAGTGGGCAAGGATTGCTGCCACGATACCGCCAATGGTATGTGCGAGTATCGCTTTTGATGTCAAACGGCGATAGCCTAGTGTGTCGAGCATAGCGGTGTGTGTGCTCAGATATCCACTCCAGCACATGCCGATTGCGGTAAATACGGCAATGGCATTGCCATCAATCCAACCCTCGGCAATGAATCCGGGGATGAGGCCGAGGGCAGCACCTACGGCACCCAGTGCAGTGATGGGGAAAGCAATGAGGTGTGGGTCTTCGAAGCCGAAGAACCAACGGAAGAGGAATCCGATTTTCTCACCTACCCAGGGAAGGAACTCTACACCTTGGTAGGCAGCGCCAGTATATTCTCCATTGGCCGAGGGGCCGAAGGTAAGTATCATTACCAATGTCGAGATGATGAGTACGCCGGGGATGATGGCCAGGCCTACATCGACACCAGTGCGTCCTCCATCGAGCAATGAGTCGAGGATGCGCTGGAACAAGGGCTTGCGTAGTTCATGCTTGTAGTTCTTTTCTTCCACGAATATCTCGCAGGCATCTTCGGTGAGGTAGTTGGGGTAGGCTTTGAGTACTGAGCGTTGCATCAGTCGGGTCGATACGACACATCCGAAGAAGGCGCCGATGAGTCCGATGAATGGCTCCATGTAATAGCCCTGTCCTATCATGAACACGATAACCAACAATCCCATGCCAAAAGCGGTGCCAAAGTTGGTGAGAGAGATGAACTGGTATTTCTTAAAGAATGAACTGAAGCGCTTGTCCTGTGCCAATGAGATGATGGCGGGGTTGTCTGACAAGAAGGTGAGCACAGCACCCAGTGAGGCTACACCAGGCAGGTTGAACAACGGCCGCATGAGTGGACGAAGCAGGCGCTCCAGAAGGTTTACAACGCCGAATTCCGCGAATATCTTACCTAGCGCACCGGTGATGACACAGATGGCCATGAGGTAGAATACCGTGTTGAGCAGCAGGTCGTGGGCGGTGTTCATGATCGTGTTGAGCATGTTGGGGGTGCCCATCTTGTGGCCGAGGTATCCGAAGAGTCCGAACACGATAACGAGGCAGATGATGCTGCTAGGAATCGCTTTGATGCAGCGGCGGAGGCGATACCTTTTTTTCATATGTTACGAAAATTATCTGCTAAGAATATTCATCTTCCATGTGACACCAAGGGTGAGGAACGCATGGTCGCCATATACCGAGCCATAGGGATTGCCATTCTTGCCCCATGCAAAGCTGTAGGCACCGTGGAGGCGCACGTCTTTGCTCTCCTTGATGGGGAAGTACTCAACGCCCGCACCTACGCGTGAGAGCTCTGTGCCGGGCAGTACGCAGTAGTCGGCGTAGTTGCCATCATTTATATCGAATGAGTACTTACCAAAGATGTTGAGCTTGTCAGATGCACTCCATGAGAGGTCGGCCATTACCGAGAAGTCATCAAAACTGAAGTTGTCCATATCGGCACGGTTCATCCAGTCGAGTTGCAACTTAAAGTCACCCATGTTGAATTGGTGTCCCAAGGCGATGAAGTTGACAAACTTACCGGGCTGGTATTCCAACATGTTGACTGAGTGCAGGATGTCGACGAATCCGTACGAACCTGTCCACATCAAGTTGTATGATAACATGCTAGGATTGACATCGCGGAATGAACTCTGCACCACCTGTAACGTCAGCGCATCGTTGCTCTCGGTGCCGAGGGCATAGCGTGCGTTCACACCCCACTGGTAGCAAGCCATATTGTACCAATATTCTGAACCAAAGTAGAAATCGATTGGTGCGCGGTCATATTCATAGCCACCCACAGCCACAGTCTGCTTACCACCGGTGAATGACCATGCACCGGTAGTGTAGGTGAGGTTGATGTGGTCTACGGCATCAAAGTAGCTGGCGTCGCTGTTGGGCTTGCCCATGCGCTGGCGGTATACGTAGCTCCATGATTCGCCGATGGTACCGTTGAGGCGCAGGTTGAGCTGCTTGCCGCGGAATCCATTGGCTCCATCCATTGGATAACCATCAATGTTTTCGTACTGGTAATCTCCTCGTGCTTCCATGCGGAGGTTTACACTGTTGTTCTCTTGGGCTGTAGATGTCAGCACCAGCATACTTGATAATCCAAGTAGCCATGTCGAAAGTTTGTTCATTTTGTGCAAGGTATTAGTTATTGCACTGCAAAGGTAGTGCAAGCCGAGAGAAAACACAAATTTATTTGTAGTTTTGACTTTAGCTCCTTCGATTTTGATTTTCGGGCGTCGACCTAAAGGTTTCGAGGCGCCGCCACCTTCATCGGGTGAAAGTAGAGAGAATGCTCGAAAAAATGTTATTGGTGTCCGATAAAGTTCCATCAACTCAATATCTCATGTGAATAGGCGTCTTGATTGTGATATTTGCGGTTGTTTTTCATTTATAAGCCCCTATAGCAGTATTAGGTTGAACGAATCGCTCGGCTTTAGCCGTCAGCACTGTTCTGCACTGTCCCCCTGCTGGGGGACAGTGCAGGCAGCGACGCTGAGTATATTCTGAGTTTTAGAGTTTATCGGATAGCTATAAAAATGTAGGAATGAGTCTGTTAGGGGTGAAACAAAAAGAGAGTCCTTAGGACCCTCTCGTGCGGTGCGTACGGGACTAGAACCCGTGACCCCATGCGTGACAGGCATGTATTCTAACCAACTGAACTAACGCACCAAAATGTGTTTGTGTTTGAGAAATTGAATTCTGTGCGGTGCGTACGGGACTCGAACCCGTGACCCCATGCGTGACAGGCATGTATTCTAACCAACTGAACTAACGCACCAGAATTATTTCAATTTCTCAGGCAATCTCTCTCGATTGCGGGTGCAAAGGTAGATACTTTTTTTGTATCTACAAAATGTTTGCTCGTTTTTTTAATAATTATTTTCAAAAATCCGTTGAAATAGCCCTACGGACTTGTATTTTTTGTTTGTGAGCACCCAATCGGGTAGGGTAGCCGTGTGCGTAAACCCGCCATGAGTGAATAATTGGCGTGCGGCATTGTTATCTTCGTAGATGTAGGCATACACCTGGTGCAGCCCCAGGGTATGCTCAGCATAGTCGCATAGCAGGGAGAGTGCTTCGCGGGCATATCCCCTGCCGCGGTGTATGTCGTCGATGATGATACCCACTTCGGCGCGGCGGTCAGCAGGGCTGAAGTCAAAGAGGTCTATCGTGCCCACTACCTCACCGCTAGGGCGATGCTCAATCATGAGGCGCACTTGCTTGTCGGTGTAGATGTCGTGAGTGTTGTTTTCGATATATTGTTGTAAGAGATAACGCGAGTAGGGCACCTTGCAGGCCGACACGTGCCATAGTCGGGTGTCGTTCTCGATGTGGAACATAAAGTCGAGATCGCTGAGTTCGGGTGCTCTCAGCAACAACGTTTCGGATTGTAGTATGGCCTGTATTTCCACTTCTGATTCTGTGCTTTTAGTTCAAGGGTATATCTCCCCTTCGGTGATCAGCGCCTGTGTGCGGGGCGAGTAGGTGCCTAAGCGTAGCGTGTGTCCCGGCGTCTGACTTAAGAGGTTCAATATCGTGCTATAAGGGTAGCTCTCGGTGTCGTATACCACCATGTCGTATGCCGTAAGGTCAATACCTCCTGATAGGTGTCCTTGGGGTAGCGATGTGGCATCGCCCGTTACATAATAATGGTATCCGTTGGGCTGGTGCTTGTCGAGCAGGGTACGCACCTTGTCGAGTGTGGCTTCGCTCCCTACGACCAGCATGTTTGTGCTTGGTGTGCGGCGATCCACTATCCTGCGATGTCTCAGCTGGTTACCCGCATAGGCCATGAACGAGCGTGCCCAAATGGCAAGGTTGATGGGTAGGCTCACCAGGAAGGAGTAGTGGGCATAGTGCTTGCGGAAGAAGAGACGCATGGCCTGGTAGAAGGTGTATACGTAGCGGTACGAGCTCTTCTCGGTGCTCTCGCCCTTGTAGTGTAGCATGCGTGAGGGGAGGAAATAGTTCTTGTATCCGCTCTTCACGATGCGGTACGATAGGTCTATGTCCTCGCCATACATGAAGAAGTCTTCGTCGAGCAGTCCCGCCTTGTCCAAAGCCTCGCGGCGCAGCCACATGAAAGCGCCCGAG
>JAZONI010000064.1:0-14796 GCA_045654445.1 Bacteroidaceae bacterium
GAACAAGATTTCCCTGATGGTGCTGAAGAATTCTACGAAAAAAGGAAGTCTCAAGGCAAAAAGAAAGGCGGCTGGATGGGACAATAAAGTGTTGGCGCAGATGCTAGATGAGGAGTGGAATTTCTGATGCGTCTGCCCTGAGCCTGCGAGAAAGAAGTATCGGACTGCCGAACGGTGCCGGACAAACCACTACTAATAATAACCCCTAAACACCCTCAATCATGAAAGTAAAAAAGTCAAAGAATGTGCTTCACACCCACGACTACACCCCTGTCGTACGCTGCAACCTTAACCGCCGCCACAAGGTGGCAGGCACCAATGGCGACAGCTGGGCAACGGGAGTCTCTATCGCCTTCCCACAGAAGGTAGACATTGAGAAGATGGCAATCAGTGCCAACAACGCCACCTCGGCCACTCCTGCCGATGTGAAACTCGTATGGGAGGCGCTACGCACACAAATCATCGAGGCGCTGAGCCACGGCCACCGCGTACAACTCGACGGGCTGGGTTCGCTGAGCATGGAGTTGAGCAGTCACGGCGACACGACATCCCCTACAGGCAAGGACATACAGATCAGCGGCATCCGTTTCCGCCCCGACAAACACCTGCTCGACCGCCTGGCCGACGTGAAGTTCAAGGTAGAGGGCAAAGTGAGCCAACCCCTCGCAGCCCCCGAACTGGCCGATGCGCTCTATGAATACTTCGAGACACACGACGCCATCACCACGCGTGAGTTTGCCCGCATCAGCCACTATGCCATGAGCACCTCGTATCGGAAGATAGCCGAGTATGTAGCACTGGGCGAGATGGAGGCAGTACCCCGCACCGACGGCTACTACCGCCCCACTCCAGGCAACTTCGGACGATAAAAGTAGAGAGACATAGGTTCTTCGTAAATCTAGGGGCTAAAAATACTTTATAACATCATGTCATTCTGAGCGTTAGCGAAGAATAACAAGACATGCGGATTTATAGAGGTATAATGTGCTATAACTTCCTCTAAATTTAAGAAGAACCGAAACATATAGCTATCCCAAAACATGTACAGTTTCGTATGCGTAACATACTGATCATTACCATAGTTACGCGGAAATTATGTACAGTTTATGGATAGTTTATGTACAGTTTAAGGATAGGTTTTGGAGGGTAGCCTCATTTTTCTCACACAAAAGCTGTAGGGATCACGAAAGCTCACGCAACGTGTTTCTGGTTATCTCACCTAGACGACGCTGACTGCCCCCTCAAGACAAGAATTCAGGGGTGAGAAGATCTATTTATCGTTATTTTTTTAGAAAAAGGAGTTTTTATATCTATAGTTTTCGTGCTTTGTGTTATCTTTGCATTGTTTTATAAGAAAAATGATTTGCGGTATGAAGACCCTCGAAAAAATTTACGCAGCAAAATTGCTGAAGATCAAAGCCATCAAGTTGCAACCCTCTAACCCCTTCACATGGGCATCGGGCTGGAAGTCTCCCTTCTATTGCGACAACAGAAAAACACTCTCTTATCCTGGTTTGCGCGATTTCATCAAGATTGAGTATGCACGTGTCATCCAGGAGCGTTTCGGACAAGTTGATGCTATCGCAGGTGTAGCCACTGGCGCTATTGCCATGGGTGCTCTCGTTGCTGACTTGCTCAATCTCCCCTTTGTATATGTGCGCTCAGCACCCAAGGATCATGGTTTGGAGAACCTCATCGAAGGTGACCTCCGTCCCGGCATGAAGGTTGTGGTTGTTGAGGACCTTATCTCTACAGGCGGTAGCAGCCTCAAGGCTGTACAGGCTATCCGTAACAATGGTTGTGAAGTTATCGGTATGGTTGCTTCCTACACCTATGGCTTCGATGTTGCCGAGAAGGCATTCAAGGATGCCGAGGTAGAGCTCATCACCCTCACCAACTATGAGGCAGTGCTCGAGGTGGCACAGGAGACCGGTTATATCACTGAAGAGGAGTTGCCTTTGCTCAACGAGTGGCGTAAGGACCCCGCTCATTGGAACCAATAATAGGTCTCGACAGATAATAGAGTGGAAAGATGGTTTCCCTTGGGGAGCATCTTCCCACTCTTCATTTTTTACCCTAAACGTATTGTCCTATGAATCAGTTTGAAAGCCAAGTAGTAAATATCCCTTATAGCCAGCAGCGCGTATACGACATGCTGTCCGACCTCTCACATCTGGAGAATGTCAAGGACCGCCTGCCGCAGGATAAGGTGAAGGACTTCACCTTCGATCGCGACACCGTGAGTATCAACGTACCCCCTGTGGGCAACATCGCCTTTCAGGTGATTGAGCGCGAAGAACCCAAGTGCGTGAAGCTCGAGGCTACCACATCACCTATCCCCCTCACCGTGTGGATACAGATGTTGCCCACCTCTGACGAGAGCAGCAAGATGAAGCTGACCTTGCGCACCCAACTGAACCCTTTCATCAAGGGTATGGTGCAGAAACCACTGCAGGAGGGCATTGAGAAGATTGCCCAGATGCTTGCATCGATTCACTATTGATCTTCTAGGAGATAAAGGGAGATAGGAGGAGATATGGCGAAGCGATATCCTCCTTACCCGACCATAATAACTGGGGTGGAGAAGGAAATAATGTTGGATTTTTGAAAAAAAAGAGTATTCCCTCTTGCGGATTCAAAAAAAAGCATTACCTTTGCACCCGAATTCGTCAGTAATGACGCCCAGATGGCGGAATCGGTAGACGCGCTGGTCTCAAACACCAGTGGGGCAACCCATCCCGGTTCGACCCCGGGTCTGGGTACAAGAAAATCCTTGTAGAGTAACTTCTACGAGGGTTTTTCTTTTTTAAAACCTCAAATTTGGTCACTTTTGGTCACCTTTTGCAAAGTGGTGACCATTTTTTATATAAATTCGTTATCTTTGCGCAAACTAACCAACATATATATGGCAAAAGATATTCGTTACACGCTATTAATACTCGCAATAACCCTATTTACAACAGCAAACCTCTATGCACAGAACTCTAAGTGTGCAATAGCTGGTAAGGTTGTTGATGTGAGCCAAAAGCCAATAGCATATGCCTCGGCTGTCTCCCTTGGAATATATTATCCTAGTGGTAAACAGGAATTTAGAATTTTGAAAGTACAAATGGGCAATTCTGATGATAAGCCAACAAATGAATAAAAGAAGAATTGGAATTTTCTTCGGTTGCATACTACTGGCTACAAGTATCACTTCGTACCCCGCCAGCAAGCAGGAGCAGATGAATGCCCTGCTTGCCCAAGTGGTGCGTGCCAACACCTTCAACTCGCTGTATCCCCAGGAAAAGGTATATCTGCATTTTGACAATACCGCCTATTTCTCGGGCGAGACCATGTGGTTCAGCGCCAATGTGGTGAATGCCACTGCTACCGATACAGCACGCAGCAAGGTGCTGTATGTGGAGCTACTCTCTCCCACAGGAGTAGTCGTACAGCAGCAGAAGTTAAAGGTCGAGGATGGCCGATGTCACGGTGCTTTTCCCCTCATCGATGCAGGAGTGAAGGAGGCCAATGCCAAGCGCGGTGTGTTGGGCTATCCCAGCGGCTTCTATGAGGTGAGGGCCTATACCCGATCGATGCTCAACTTTGATGACAACTGCCATTTCTCGCGCGTGTTTCCCATCTATGACTCACCCGAAAAGGAGGGCGACTATGCCAACCCCATCATGAAGCGGTATGTCAGAAGAGAGGAGGAGCGACCTGAATATGCTAAGTTGAGAGCCCTGAACATGGAGTTTTTCCCCGAAGGTGGTCATCTCGCAGGTGGTGTAGAGAACCGCATCGCCTTCAAGGCTACCGACAGTCAAGGGTTGGGAGTGGGTATCGAAAGCCTGATGATAGGGGAAGAGCAAATCACACTAGCCACCCAACATCTGGGCATGGGGTGCTTTTCCTATACACCACCACTTGACGGCAAGAGGCATAAGGCCTCCGTACGTTATAACAACAAGACCTATACCTTTGCACTTCCCGATGTGGAGAAGAACGGTTATGCCGTTCAGGTAACCCCATGTACCAACGACACCTTGTCTGTTACCATCAGCACCCTGTATCCCGATACGGGCAGACTATTGGGGGTTGCACTCATGCATGCCGGAACGATTGCCTATATCGATACCCTCACGATGTATGCGACAGCATGTCACAAGCCTATCTATACCGCCGCGTTGACAACAGGTGTGCACCAGCTCTATCTGTTCGATGCCGAAGGCACCATTCATGCCAGCCGCATGCTCTTCTGCAACAATGGTACAGAGACCTCGCCCATCACCATTGCAATGGACAAGCTCTCCTACAAGCCCTTCGAGAAGGTGGAGATGCACATCAAGACAACCTGCGAAGAGGAGCGACACCTCTCCCTTGCCGTGCGCGATGCAGCGGGCTATGGCACGGGATATCACGACGACATACGCACCTATATGCTGCTCTCCTCAGAGTTGAAAGGATATATAGAACGCCCCGACTACTATTTCGAGGCTGATGATAAAGAGCACCATGAGGCCCTCGACCGCCTCATGATGGTGCAGGGATGGAGCCGCTACAGCTTCGAAAAGATGCAGCAACCCATTGCCCCCGATGCAGTACATTATGCCGAAGAGTCATTGGTATTGGAGGGACATGCCCTCCACCCTCGCAAGGACGAGGCTATGGCTGGGTTGGACATAAACCTCAAACTGTATTCACCCGATCGAAAGATGATACAGAAGATAACCGCCACAACAGATGAACATGGCTATTGGGGAGTGAATCTCGAGGATTTCGAAGGTCAGTGGGACCTTAACATACAGACCTTCCGTGATGGCGAACCGATAGTCTCGCGAATACGACTCGAGCGTTCATCCTTTCCCTCAGTACTCCCTTATTCTCCTGCTGCTATTATCTTGCAGCACCATCAGGACACTGCTGCACTGATGACAACTGCTATTGAGGAGGAAGAATGGAAACTACCCACGGAATCATTCCTGCTCGAAGAGGTGGAGGTAGAAGGGCATCGACGCTATGTCGACTTCTGCACCTTCCAGGCATTCAATGTAGAGAAAGACAAGGAACTCATGATTGACAAGGGCGAGTATACCTATACCGTAGCCGATTATCTTAGGGATAAAGGGTATGATGTTACTTATGTCGGTGAAGGAGATATCTGTCAGGGTGTAGAAAACAAACAATGGTTGATGACTCAACATGTGGTTAACGGATACCGCACACTATGGAATGTCATCGATGGCAAAAGAAATCATACAGGCGGAGCCTCTACTCCAGGTTTTGATATTGATATAGCAGATGTCAAGAGTGTTCTCGTATTTGATACTCCACATAGTTATATGGGAAACCCTGAAGTTCATAAGGTATTGAGTATGGGTGATATGCTCTGGCTTCAAGAAAATGCAGGGTTTCCTGCAGGTCTATATGTCGTGGAAATACACCTCTACCCCAATCGTAAGAACAATCTATCCTTATACAAAAATACACGTCAGACCACATTCGACGGCTATTCTCCGAAGGTAGAATATTATAGTCCCACATATCCCAATGGCCCTATACAGGGCGATGCCGACTATCGTCGTACGCTCTATTGGAATCCCGATGTGAAACTGTCTGAAGGAAGAGCAGATGTGGTGTTCTATAACAACTCGTATACGCAACACTTCGAAATCCGCGCCGAAGGCTTCACACGCCATGGAGAATTTATCGTGTATGATAGCGATGATAAATGATAAAGTATCATCGCTTTTTACTTTTATCTATAATGAATAGGCTCATTCATAGCATATAGCACATAGAAATATTCGGTTCTAAACTCGTGTGCTCGCTTCGCTGTCTGGTATTGTTCCAGACAGCGCAACAGGCGCATGTGGACACTTGTCATAAGGTCTTTCCGAAAAGGAGTTTGTAGTAGGCCCACGCCATCCGCTTCACTCAACTCATTGCCGAAGAGGGTTACCGATGGCTGCATATCTCCTATGTGCCGAGGATGTTGCGGAATCAAGTAATAGATGTCAATGCAGATATCGTAACTCCCGAAGCACCTGTATTGGGCTCAGGATATCAGGATAGTGGATAGAATTTAGCTGAATAAAACTTCACTCTTTTACAATAATTTTCTCATAGTTCTCCCCGATTCCACGCGAGTGGTGTCGGGGATTTTCTTTTACCTCGTCAACGCGAACTTGAGCGATACGCCGAAGTCGTTGGTCGAGGTGGGGTACGACGAGGCGGACACGACGGGGATGTTGGTTTGGTGGTCGAAGTAGGCGTTGAGCGTGAGCATACGCGAGAAGGTATAGTCGGCCGAGAGTGACATCTTCAACGCCTTGTTGCCACTGGTGGCTTGGGTGCTGACATTTTGGATGTTGCGGCACAGGGCACTCTGGTCGCGCCATGAGAGGTCGGCACGCAGGTTGAGGTCGTTGTTGACACGGCCCTTGCCACCCATGGTGGGGCGCTTGCCTACGCCGAAGAGTTTCACATTGGTCAACTTATAGCCTACGCCGAAGACGATATCGTCGGAGTTGGTCTCGACGAGCTGCACGGACGACATGCTGAGGTTCAAGGTCGGGATAGATGTTAAAGTGCTTTTAGAATCTTTTCTGAAGGAAAGGCGACAATTATTCGATATTATTTCTTACTTTTGTGAAAATCATATCGCAATAGAATGACTAAGGAAGACTATAAAAATCACATCGTACAATCTACTATCAAAAGGATTAATTGTGGAGAACGAGAGTATTGCTATTTAAAAGGTGAAGTTTATAGGAAACCATTTCCTGTAAGTTCGACTAATGGTGACAAACACGATTTTAGGACTTGTCCAGATTGCATAGCATTGCATGAAGAAATACAAAATGCATTAAGAGCTCACAATGAAATTTTTCCCAATTGCTGTGAGGCACATAAGAATCTTCTAAACTTGGATGCTTTTAATATAAACGATTTTAGAAATTCACACATTCAATGTGCTGATAAGATAATTTATTGCTATAACCACATTCTCAACAATCAGCATAAGATTGATTGGAAACGAATTATTGATGATTACATAAACGAAGTTGTGTATAGCTTTGGATGTATGCCTGAAGGGTATGGAGGAGCCCTTTTCCTTAGAGCCTTTTATCAATATATGAAAAGAGTTATAACTAACGGTAATGAATATATTAAAGAAGAGGTCAAGATACACATTTGTGATTTCTTAGATAAATTAATTCTTCCACAGAATCAGTTCGATCCGATAGAGAGTTTATTGCGAATCTACAACAACTGGCTCAATTTATTCCCTTTCGATTTTCCAGAATTTAATCATATAAAGAAGGATTTTGCAAATCGAACGCCATTGGTATTCCAGTATGCAGGAATAGACAGCAAAGGGCATATTCAGTATAGATTACCATCTAATAAAGAACTAGTTTTATGGCTAAATGAGCAAACACAAGAGCTATTAAGAACGGTAAAGTTAGACACTGTCTGCTCGAGTTTGCTTGATAGCTATCAAAACACTGTAGAAACAAAGAGACTTGATATTGAAGAAAATAGGATTCTGAATGCATATAACGAAGGGGAGAGTTTGTATATAGAAACACTAGCAAGGTGGTTAGATGTACAAAAGCGACGTGTAGAATTAATGCTATCCAAATTTCCCCATATAGATGGGTATGAGGCTGAGAATTCATTTTTGGAGGCCTGCAGAAGAATTGACGGATTCAAACAATGGATTGAATCTCAAGATGGCTATAATATTCTTGCTAAGATTGGTGATGCCAAAGAAAAAGACCTACAGACGTTATTTCAAGGACTTTGTACAATTCAGAATGGTTCATATAGAATTGAGCGTGAAACCAATAATGGTCGTGGGCCTACAGATTTTGTTGTATCTAAAGGGAGTAATGATACCACAATAGTTGAATTCAAGTTAGCTACAAGTTCTTCCTTGAAGAATAATTTGAAATATCAAGTTGAAGCCTATAAAAAGGCTAATAGGACTTCAAATGCAATTGTTGTCATATTCTATTTCACATTAGAGGAGAAAGAACGAGTGGAATCCTTACTTAATGAGCTTAAAGGAGTAATAAATTGCCATCCAATCCTTGTTGATTGCCGCAATAATAAACCTAGCGCCTCTAGAATAAAGAAAGCGTCCGAATTATAAAGTCTACAATAATAGTATTGTACCTACAGATAGGGGGGTATAGTCAGTTCTTATCCGAATAAGGAGAGTTGTTTATATGGCACATTTGAATCCAATAATGAGGCAATGCCTTTTACAGGCGTGCGCATCAGTTCCTTTGGTTCCATTTTATGTAATCCCCCCCCATAAGAACGCCCATTTTGAGTAAGTGCCTCTATTGGGATAGTGTTTAATTCTTGCCAGACCTCATTTAGCACTCTTTCATCTTTCATGCAACGTGCATATTGTGGTTTTGGATAAAGCAGCAGATAAACATTGGTAGTAACAGCATCAGACGTATTAAGTATAAAACGAAACATACGGTTACCCGTTTCTCCTCTTCCCATATAAGGCATTACAAATGTTGCAGGTTTACGTTCTTCGCAAGAATACCATGGTGAGCGTCTGCTGCAAATGTAACCTTTTTGAACTCCACGCTCATATCCAGTCTGAACATATTCCCAAACCTTGGGATATCTTTCTTTTAGGATGTTTTCGGGTAAATTACAACAAAATAGGAACAACTGATTTGGTACAAGTGGAAGTCCATTCTCGTTATTAATTCTATTCTCCTTGATATAACGAGGACTAGGAAGCACTGGGCGCAAGAAATCTTGTGGTATATTGTATTGTTCTATCGTCTCCTTACTAAGGATAAAAAAGTCATTATCGCCTGTTGCAATGCCACGCTTTACGGTAAAGAAATCACCAAGAGTAGACGAGGACTCTTCAAATTTTGCATTTTGTGTAAAATGAATACTCCATTTCGTCTCAGGTTTTAGCGATACTCTATCCATCAGAATAGACATTTCTGGTGTATTGATGCTTCCGCCGATGGAAAACCTTATCTGTTTTTTCGTTGGCTTACTTTTACGGAACACAACAATGCAAGAACTGACAAGTGCATCAGTAAATTGTAAGTCGTCTTCCTTAAAACGATGAACATGAATTAATTCTACATTCTGTAGCAGATAACGCCTTATGGCTTCCCCATAATTCGCATCCATAAATTCACAAGGGACAAGCCAACAGGAGAGACCTCCATCCTTCAACCATGCAGAAGAAAGCATCATGAAATAGCAATACAACCCTGCGAGTCCTGATATTTTGATTCCTGTTTTTAGTAGCACGCTTTCCTGTAAGTTTCTTTTAGTTGTACCATCTATATGATGATGACGAACATATGGAGGATTGGCTACTAATATGTCAAATTTCTTATCAGGCCTTTGGCTAAGAAAATCAGAGCAACGAAGTTCTAAAGGAGAATCTTTCCAGAAGTTTTGTGTTGGGAAAAAATAATGAGGATCTATCTCGAAACCTAGAGCATGCTGATGGCTATTGGAGAATACTTCGCGATATGCTGAATAAAACACACCTGTTCCTATAGAAGGTTCAATAAAAGAGATTTCGTCAGTACTCACAAGATCTCGAATGTATTGCATCATCTCAAGAGCAAGCGGATAAGGCGTTGAGAATTGCCCCATCTTGTTACGCTCTTTCTGTGACTTCTGTGCGTCTAACTGTATCTGTAGTTCTTTTCTTCTTTGCTCTATTGAACTCATATTATATCCCAACTTTTTGAAAATCGGTTATTCGATGTTCCCAAATCCAATCAATTCCCTCTGCGGCTTCATAACCCAAATATCCACTATCAAAATACCCACAAAGAAAAAGAATAAACTCAATACTTTTTCCATAGGTACTTTTTAATTGTTCTATTTTTGTAGCTTCCTCTTTGCGTCTCTTGTTTGTATTGGTGAAGTCACCGGCAGATTTGCATTCAATTAAAATGGGCATATCACCCACTATTGCATCCTTACGCATAATAGTGACATCAATTGGCATATTGACTGATTTTGAATGTTTGATTTTTACAGGGACATTCAAATGAAAAGAAAATGTTCCTGGCTGCATCATCTTGAAATCTTGAATATTTTTTGACTCAACAAATGTATAACCATGCTGCACCAGATATTCATGAATGCTGCTTAATTGTCTTCTTTCTTGTTCATTGCGAATAATAGGATCTGCTAAAGAGCCACAAAGCCTATCACCGATAACATGAGTGGCTAATAAACGATCTTTTTCGTTAGGAGAAGATTTCGTAATAAGCCACGGCATCATGTCTATATCAATTAAACGATTTACAACAGCCACAATTCGTCTAAAAGCATCTTCCAAATCATCTTCAGGCATTCTTTGTGGCAGTTTTCCTTCTTCCATAGCTAAAACTAACGATTTCGGGATATCTGCAAGTCCAATCAGTCTATCACGAGCTAATGGAGGAGTTGTTGCCATCCTTAAAATAGAAATGGCCTCTGGAATGGACTTTAACAATTCAGCAGATAGAGAATTAAAGCAATCTGTTATTTGAAAGGTTTTTTCAACCTTGTCAATACTTCCACATCTAGCATTGATATATGTAGTTGGAGCAAAATCCAAAAACCAATTATTATAGAAGTTAACTGATTCTTGCACATCAGTTTTCCAACTTTCAATATTCTTTTTATTTATGGAATACTTTCTCATCATTCAATATGCATATGTAACCGCAAAGGTAATCAAAATCCCTGAATATAGCCATAAATATTTGATTATTCAGTCACAATTTATGACTTGTAAAATATAGTCCCGATTTTAGCTAATCTTTTTTGATATGCAACACTGCCTCCCTGATTGTAACCTTTTACCTCGTCAACGCGAACTTGAGCGATACGCCGAAGTCGTTGGTCGAGGTGGGGTACGACGAGGCGGACACTACGGGGATGTTGGTCTGATGGTCGAAGTAGGCGTTCAGGGTGAGCATGCGCGAGAAGGTATAGTCGGCCGAGATGTCGAACATCTCCAGCTTGCCCAGTCCGCTGTAGGTGAGGCGCCATTTGGGGAGCATCGACAGCATCGAGGGGAAGAGGTTGGAAAAACTTTATACACGTCTGTGTGTTAGCAAAATAGTCATAAATTTATTTGCACATTTCGGATAAATGACATACATTTGCACTATTAAAATAAAGTTTTTATGATACATACTACATCTGACATCCATCTCACTACTCAAGAAATCAGTAGGTTTCGTGAGCACATGCGCAAGTGTGTATCGAAAGATTTCACTTGTGACGAAAGAGAACGATTGCGTTCTACGAGAGCCTCTATGGCAAGGACGCGTCGTATCATAGACCAGAATAATGGAGGCAAGAATCCTATCCTCGGATATTAAGATTGAGAAATTGGCGGAAAGTGACATTTCCTGTTTGCTCGATAGTTTTCTTTGTGGGCACGAAACTCTTGACCGCTTCTTTATCAACGACATCTCCAAATGTGTACATTCTCATTATGTGTCGGCTTATTGTGTAAGGTACAAAACGGACGATGCTGTCATTGCAGTATTTACGTTGGCACACGATGCCATCATTTTGAGCAACAGTAAAGATGCTGATGATTTTAAGGAAGAGAACTACACTATATTTCCCGACGAATACGTTCCCATATTCAAAGCGCAAACTTCATTTCCAGCTATCAATATAGCTCATCTGGCAGTAGCCAAGAATTATCAGGACAAGGGAGTGGGCACCAATATTCTTAGCTATATCATTGATACCTTTATCGATTACGACTTGGCAGGCTGCCAGATTATCACAGTGGATTCCCTGAACACTCCTCGGGTGAATAGTTTTTATATGCGCAATGGTTTCAGGAATTTCACAGACTCCGACGCAACAGCCAAGACTCGTAGAATGTATCTTCTATTAGAGGAGTTTCGCAATACGGATAAACTATAAATAGAGATATAAGTCTCTTTCGGTAAAATAGTTAAAGTTTTCTCACATCGGGTCCGCGTTGCTATATATTGTTTTATTTTGTCATCATAAACATATTCTTGAAGTTAAGAATAACCTTATCATACTGCTGAAAAAAGTCAACTCCCAAAACGATATCGTTAATCTCGTGATGCGAATTCATATATGGGACATACACATCCAGCATATTCGCATCCATACCTTCTTTCCCAACGGTTACTGGAATTAGGTTTGCGCATAAGTTATTGTATTAGTTGGAAATCCTTATTTATATTTTACCTCGTCAACGCGAACTTGAGCGATACGCCGAAGTCGTTGGTCGAGGTGGGGTACGACGAGGCGGACACGACGGGGATGTTGGTCTGATGGTCGAAGTAGGCGTTCAGAGTGAGCATGCGCGAGAAGGTATAGTCGGCCGAGAGTGACATCTTCAGTGCCTTGTTGCCACTGGTGGCTTGGGTGCTGACATTTTGGATGTTGCGGCACAGGGCGCTCTGGTCGCGCCATGAGAGGTCGGCACGCAGGTTGAGGTCGTTGTTGACACGGCCCTTGCCACCCATGGTGGGGCGCTTGCCTACGCCGAAGAGTTTCACATTGGTCAACTTATAGCCTACGCCGAAGACGATGTCGTCGGAGTTGGTCTCGACGAGCTGCACGGACGACATGCTGAGGTTCATCACGCGGCTCTTGTTGTACTGCAGCTTCAGCGTCATGTTGTTGAGCATGGTGACATCAACACCGATGAGGGGCGAGAACTGCTCGTTGATGCTCACGGCAGAGATGTCGAACATCGATGAGGGGATGGGGCTGCCCGTGGTGATGTCCTGTATGAAGCCGAGGCCGTTCATATACTCCTGATAGGTGCTGTAGGTGTTGAACGAGCCTACCGAGTAGACGCTCTTGTAGGAGTGGTTGATGTTGACGCTCTTGAAGTATTTCTTGAACATCTCGAGCTTGCCCAAGCCGCTGTAGGTGAGGCGCCAGTTGGGGAGCATCGACAGCATAGAGGGGAACAGGCCGAGGCTCGAGGTGGTGGCATCACCGCCTGCATAGGTGGCCAGGAAGGCGGGTATCATCACATCGGGCGAGTAGCGGCCTACGCCACCGTTGGCTGCATCGAAGGGCATGCCGGCAAGGGCGGTACCCTCGGGGTAGGTGGCACCGGCATACTGGCTCTGCACACGGCGCTGCACGGTCTCAAGGCTCTGCACGAAGTCATTGAAGCGCTCTGAATGGTAGCCGTTGGCTGCCGAGCGGCGCTCGAAGGCGGAACCGATGGTGATGGTGGTCATATTGAAGGTTCCCGTGCGGGTCTCCGGCATGCCGGCATACATGAACTGCACGTTGCGGGCGTTGCTCTTCACCCATGAGGCGTTGAGGTCTATCTTGAAGTCGCGGGCGGGTTCGAGGGTGGCCTTGACTTGAAGGTCCTCGGTGGCATTCGAGGTGGAGGCGTAGGCGATGCTGTCATTGTCGAGCAGCCAGCCATTGTCGAAGGCACGCTGCAGGTAGTCTTCACCGGTGAGGCCAAAGGCGAAGTCCCAGCCGGGGGCATAGAGGCCGCCTACAGGGCTTTGTCCCAGGAAACGTCCTGCCTCGGGCATGAAGCCGGGGAGACCCATCGAACTGACATTCTTATAGGTAGCCGACACGTTGCGCACGAGCATCAAGCCGCGTGCGGTGTACTGGGCTGCCTTGTACCAGGACAGCTCCGTGAGGTCGGGACCAGACTCAATGGTGATCTTCACCTGAGCCGAGTCGGCACCCTTGAAGGTTATCGTGTTCTCATCGACGACCTTGTACTTCACCTTATAGGGGCGTCCCTGCTTGGTGCGCGAGGTCACCTCGAGGCGCTTGTTCTTCTGCCCGTGCTTGATGGTATAGGTGCTGTCGGGGATAATCTGCACCTCCTGAGTGAATTTCTTGGGTTTCTTGGCAGGCTTCTTCGTAGTGGTCTTCTTGCCCTTAGAGGAGGCAAACTTCTTGTTGGTCTCTTTGAGGAAGTCTACCTTATTATAGAGGTTCTCGAAGTTGAGCTTACCGTTAATGGTCACCGAACGCTGGTTGGCGATGGTGTTACCATAGGTGCTGCCATCGGCAAGGGTGGCACCGCGGTCCCAGTTGTACGATGCCGAGTAGTTGGCATCCATGGAGGTCCAGTCGAGGATGGGCAGCTTGCTCAAGGGGAGCTGGTACGATGCGCTGAACGACTGCTGATAGTCGAGCGCACGACCCATCTGGGCGAGGCTGTGCTGGATAGAGTCTTTCCAGAACTCGTACTCGTCGGGGTAGAGGGCTTTGTTGACGGGCATGTAGGGCTCTTCAATCTCGGCATTGGTGGCGGTGCTGAGGTTCATCTTGAGGGACTTGAGGAGGTCCCAACGGATGTCCATATTGCGGTTCCACAGGAACTCCTGCGAGAAGGTGACGGGGATACCACCTGCACCGAACGAGCCCTCGAGGTCGCGCGTCTGCAGCTCAAAATAGGTGCGGTTCATCTCCGTATTGAAGGCAAAGCTCTGGGGCAAGGGGCTGATGCCTATCTCCTTGAACATATCGAGCCACTTGGACTTGCCCTTGAGCCCCTTGAAGGGCTCCCACGCCTTCATGGCGGGTGCGTAGGTGTAGCCTGCCACGGCACGCCAGGTGAGCTGGTGCTGGTACTGGGTGGTGTTGCCCGAGTTGTCCTTGACGCTACGCGAGAAGCCGAAGCTGAAGTTCGACGGGTCGTAGGGCATGGGCTTCTTGCTGGTGATGTTCATCTTCACATTGCTGAAGCTGAGGTTCTTCGACGTGGTGACGAGGTGGGCTATCGAGGCCAGCGAGTCGCGCTCCATGGCG
>JAZONI010000065.1:0-7768 GCA_045654445.1 Bacteroidaceae bacterium
GCCTGGTATGATACGCAGCATGCGATACCGTAGTCGTGGCAATTACGTACCTCACGCATGAGGTTGTCGTTCTCGTACTGGATAGAGCTGGTGTCTACAGATACCTTTGCGCAGAACTCCTTGAAACCGTCGGGGAGCTGGGGGCTCCAGAGGATGGTCAAGTTGGGCTCGGGGCTGGGGCCGAGGTTGTACAATGTCTGGAGGAAACGGAATGAGGTCTTGGTTACCTTGGTGCGACCGTCGTTGAAACGACCACCGATAGCCTCTGTTACCCATGTGGGGTCACCAGCGAAGATGTCGTTGTATGACTGGGGACGGAGGTGGCGAACCATGCGGAGCTTGATTACGAACTGGTCGATGAGCTCCTGTGCGAATACCTCATTGATCTTGCCGTGAGCCAAATCGTACTCGATGAAGATATCGAGGAATGAAGATACGTTACCGAGTGACATAGCAGCACCATCCTGCTCCTTAACGGCAGCGAGGTATGCCATGTACACCCACTGTACTGCCTCCTGAGCTGAGGTAGCGGGGCGGCTGAGGTCGAGACCGTAGTACTCACCCATCACCTTGATCTCCTTGAGGGCCTTGATCTGCTCGGTTACCTCTTCGCGGAGACGGATGTTGGCGTCGGTCATAGGACCTGTGATGTGGCGCTTATCCTCTTCCTTAGCCTCGATCAAGCGGTCGATTCCATAGAGGGCAAGACGACGATAGTCACCGATGATACGACCACGAGCATAGTTGTCGGGCAAACCGGTGATGAAGCCCAATGAACGGAACGTACGAATTTCCTCAGTGTAGGCATCGAACACACCGTCGTTGTGTGACTTGCGGTAGTGTGTGAAGATGTCCTTTACCTTCTCGTCGATGTCGAGACCATTCTCGTGACAAGCCTTAGCTACTACGTTGATACCACCGAAGGGCTTGATAGAGCGCTTCAGCAACTCGTCTGTCTGGAGACCTACGATGAGCTCGTTCTCCTGGTCGATGTAACCAGCCTTGTGAGAGGTGATGGTTGATACGGTCACATTGTCAAGTGAGCGTACACCGCCGTTGTTACGCTCCTCTTCAAGAGCCTGCAAGCAGAGGTTCCAGAGGTTGGTTGTGCGCACTGTGGGGCCCTGCAAGAATGAGGCATCGCCAGTGTAGGGAGCGATGTTGGCACTTACGAAATCAGCTACGTTGATTTCCTTGTTCCAAAGTCCGTTGATGAAATTCTGTTCCATGCGAAATGTACTTTATAAGGTTACTTAATTGTTGCGATAAAAGTGTTTTTCCTTTTGCGCTGCAAAGGTACGACTTTTTTTCGGCATAGCGCGTATGTTATAAGAGGTATTTGCACTTTTTCATCCTATTTTTCATCTATGAGCCGATAGGTGAAATGAATGCATGGACAATAAAAAAGACGGACAACCTAAGTTGTCCGTCTTGCATTCTGAGTGACTCCAATAGGATTCAAACCTATAACCTTTTGATCCGTAGTCAAATGCTCTATTCAGTTGAGCTATGGAGCCGTTGTTTTCTCAATTGCGATGCAAAGGTACTGCTTTTTTTTGAATCCACAAGCGATATGGGATTTTTTTTCGATAAAAATGTAAAATTTTCGGTTTTTCCTCTGTTTGTAGGGTGTTCCGCAAGTTAAAAATGCACTTTTAGTGTGTTTATTGTTCGATGAAACGGTTGTTGAACATATACCATCCGAGCGATATGCCTGCATTGACATTGCGTGGCTGTGCGCTGTTGTGGTTTAGGTAGGCACTGATGATGAATGTCGAGAAACGGCTGACGATGGATAGTTCTTCCAGATGTGCAAAGGTGGAGAACTGCCGGCCATAGTATGCCTTGCCTGCTTCGTTGGAGAGTATGGGTCTGATAGGAATAAAGGCATAGGCCTCGAAACGTAGTTGTAGGTAGGGGTTGAATATATATATAGGTTTCAATCCTCCTGCTATATATTGGTTCGCACGGAAAGTGGGGTTGTACGTAAATATGGTGCTGGGGGTAGGGGCAAATACGCCGGCTTGCATTATCGAGGCGGTGTAGTTTTGTACGAGATTGCGTGACGAATAATAGCCTTCGAGGTGCGTTCCAAGTACAAAATTCTCTCTGAGTGGCATGTAGCTTTGGTCTTTGAAGTGGAGTTGCATCCAGGAGATGTCTTCTTTCGTTGCCTCATCTTGTATCATGCCGGGGGAGTAAGAGTTGGTGCCCGTGAATATCTGCGCCAAGATGTGTTGTGCTTTACCTTTGGTTGCATATTGCCGGCTGTTGAGCGAGCTGCGCTTAAACAGCACCGAGCCGCCTAACAGCAGGTAACGGTTGGAGCTGTAAGATATGTTGTTGAGGTCTATGGTCTTGTTGGGTAGATAGCTGTCGGTAATTTTCCCGATTCCAATGCCAAACTCGGCCTTATGCTTTGTGATGAAGGGGAGGGCTAACTTTGCCTTGGCGAAGGTCTCTGTTTGCTTGTTGAATGCAGGGGTGTTGTTGTCTGAGAATAGGAAACTTTGTTTGAAATAGTCGATTGTAGAGTGTGACACCAGGATGCGTAGCGACTTGGGGATGTCGGATGTGAAGTTGAAACGCCCCATCAATTGCACGTTGTTGTACATGCGTCCGAATTGGCCGTCGAGCAATATCTCGTTGGAGTGGCGGCGCAGGTGATTGTAGTTTACGCCATAATAGATCTGATTGATGTTGTTTGTCGATAATCCGCCGCCAAATGCAAGCGAGATGTTGTCTTTCATTGACACCTCAAGGTGCAGGCTGAACGTTTTGTCTGCAGGGTCATATGTTGCTGTCGGGCGTATCTCTTGCACTACATTCTCGGACATTAGGCGGAAGTAGGCTCTGCGGAATTCATTCATCCGCATATATTTGTGCCCGGTATGGCGCATCTCGTTCAGGATGTATTTCCGTTGCTCGGGGGTAACGCCGGATATGGTGATGTCCTTGAAGATGATTTCGGGGAGCGTCTGCTTGTAGGCAGCACGTCGCATGGCGAGTGTGTCTGTGCTGAGTCTGCGCGGGACGGCTTGCTTGATAGAGTCTATCATGTGCTGTGTGGTAATATAGCCGAGGTCGTAGAGGTATTGTGCCTTGTTGAAGTCCAGGAGTCCTACTTCGCCTTCCAAGTCAAAATTGAGCAGTATGCCGTTCGTATCGGGGAGGGCATAGTCGCTGGCTTGCATGATCATGCTTTCCACTTGGGCGATGATGTCGTTTTCGTCGGGCTGTTGCTTGTTTGCCGACACTACGCTGCCGATGATGTAGTCTGGTGCGAACTCCTGTTTCATGACGCCTGCGGGGAAGTTGTTGTATATACCTCCGTCATAGGCTAGTGTACCGTCAATCTTGATGGGGCGGAATACTAGGGGGAACGTCATTGATGCTCTTACGGCATTGCCCAAGTCGCCATGGTCAAGGACGATTTCCCGTTTGTTGTAGATGTCTGAAGCGATGCACCGGAAGGGTACGAACAGTTCGTTGAAGTCGCCTCGTGATGCTGCGGTGGCCTGCATGCATAGTTCCATGATGAGGATGTTCATGTATGTAGGGTCGATGAGGCTCAGGGGTAGGGGTTGCACGATGGCCTTGGATTCGTCCAGATGTGCCTTTATTGAATAGAGTTCGGGTGTGGGTTCATTCTCTTTGATGTAGAATATGTTGTCTTCGTCTATTTCGCCCGAGTAGCATTGTTGGAACTCTTTGGAGCTGATGAGGCTGAGCATCTCTTGCGGGGTGTATCCCATGGCATAGAGTGCTCCTACGATGGCTCCTATCGAGGTGCCTGTGATATAGTCGATAGGGATGTTGTTTTCCTCCAATGCTTGTATGATGCCGATGTGTGTGATGCCTTTCGCGCCTCCTCCGCTTAGCACGAGTCCTACCGATTGTGCGCTGAGGCTACACAATAGGATGAGCATGGATACGAGGATGCTTGTGAGGCGTTTCATGGCAAAATATTAGAATCAGCTATTTTAATGTTTCAAATTTAGTAATTGTTTTTTATTCATTCTAATATTTGTGTGTAAAAAGGTGCTTGCATGCCTATTTTTTTTCTCCTTGTCGCTGGGGATAGAAGCAATGAAGGGCACCCGCAGGCGCCCTTCATTATGATGTCGTGTCATTTATTTATCGTTTGGCATATTCGGCCAATCCCTCTTCGAGGAAGCCTACGTAGGCATTGATGTCCTCGTCGTATGAGCGCGATGTGGTGAGGGGGTGTCCCTCATTGTCGAGCAACACGTAGAAGGGCTGTGCGTTGGCGCCGAACTTCGAGCGTTGCAGATAACTCCACTTGTCGCCCACGCTGCGCAATACCACCTCCTTGCCATTCTCTACCACGCGGATGGGCTCGGCGAGTGGTGTCTTGTCATCTACATAGAGTGATATGAGTACGTAGTCGTTACCGATGATGTTCATCACCTTCTCGTCGGCGAGTACTGACTGCTCCATCTCGCGGCAGTTTACGCAGCCATATCCGCTGAAGTCGAGCATCACGGGTTTGCCCTCCTTACGTGCGATGGCCATACCCTGGTCATAATCCATGGCGTCGGGGTGGAGTTCCTGCTCGTAGAGGTTAAAGTCCTGTGTACTCATAGGGGGTGAGAAGGCGCTGATAGCCTTACAGGGTGCGCCCCAGAGACCGGGCACCATGTAGATGGCGAAGGCGAACGAGAGGAGTCCCAGCATGAAGCGGGGTACTGCCACCTTGCGGTCGTCGTCATCGTCGTGGGGGAATTGGATCCACTTCATCAGGTAGGCACCGAGCAGTGCGAAGAGGGCAATCCAGAGGGCGAGGAAGGTCTCACGATCAAGGATGTGCCAGCCGTAAGCGAGGTCGGCTACCGAGAGGAACTTGAGGGCAAAGGCTAGTTCCACGAAGGCGAGCACCACCTTGACGGTGTTCATCCAGCCACCGCTCTTGGGGGCTGCCTTGAGCCATGCGGGGAAGATGGCGAACAGAGTGAAGGGCAATGCCAAGGCGATAGAGAAGCCCAGCATACCGATGGTGGGTGCCAATATGTTACCGGTTGTTGATACCTCGACGAGGAGGAATCCGATGATAGGACCTGTGCATGAGAATGATACCAGTGTCAAGGTGAATGCCATGAGGAAGATACCCAGCAATCCGCCTGTCTTCTCGGCCTTGCCGTCCACAGCGGTAGTCCACTTCTCGGGCAGGGTGAGTTCGAAGGCGCCCATGAACGACATGGCAAACACTACCAGGAGGAGGAAGAAGAACAAGTTGGGAATGGCAGCCGTTGACAGGGCGTTGAGTGCCGATGCACCGAACACGAGTGTCACCACGAGACCCAACAATACGTAGATTACCACGATAGATACGCCATAGATGTAGGCATCGCGACGACCCTTCTTCTTGTCACCGCTGCGCTTGAGGAAGAAGCTCACTGTCATGGGGATGATGGGCCATACACAAGGAGTCACGAGGGCCACGAGTCCGCCTGCCAAGCCGAGGAGGAAGATTACCCACAATGACTGGTTGGCTGTGTCGGCAGTACCCTTAGGTTGTCCCAGCTCATCAATGACGGGTTCCCACAAGGCACCGAAGGGAGACGATGGGGTTGAGGGTTGAGCGTTGAGGGTTGAGGGTTGGGCGGCGGTGGCTGCACCGTACTTGAACTCCACGTTCGTGGGGGGCAGACAGCTCTGGTCGTCACATGCTCCGTATTGGAAATATCCCTGTACGGTATAGGCATCGCTTTCGATGGCGAAACGTTGGGTGAAGGTAACCTTATCTTCAAAGTAGCGTACATCCATGCCGAACATGTCATCGTACTTCTCTATTTCTTCACCTTCGAACTCGAGTTTGCCGTCGAGGCGGGCTCCTTCGAGGGTCTCTACCACCAGTGTGGCTGCTGTGGGGCCATCTTCCAGCTCGGTAGAATACAAGTGCCATCCAGTATCAATTGTGGCGGCAATGCGCAGTTCGGCTACACCGTCACTCACTACTTCCCATGATGTTTCACACTTGATGGGTTCGTGCATCTGCGCATGCAAGGTAAACGCCACACAAAGCAGCGAGAGCAATGCGCCCATACGTTTAATCATAGTTTTCTTCATTTTATGTTAGTTATGTCAAATTTTCCGCAAAAGTACTTATAATCTGATAATCGTGCAAATGTTAGGATGGTAAAATGCGGTTTGGATACTCGTTTATCTGTTACTGTAGGCGGATATGGGCTCATGACATGTGTCTCCTCACCCTAAATGACGGGTTAAAAGTTCATCTTGTAAACGTTCGTCTCCTTGCGCTCGAATCCCAGCGATTGATATAAGGCATTGGCAGCAATGCGCTTGGGGTTGGAGGTGAGCATCAGTGTGTCAATGCCCTCTCCCTTGCAGTAGTTGATGGCATGGGTCACGAGCCGTTTGCCCAGACCATGGCCGCGACGGCTGTTGTCGACAACCACATCTTCAATCCATGCCTTGCTGCCAGTCGGACTGATGTAGACACCTATGGTGAGCATGCCTATGACGGTTTCGTTGTCCAGGAGGAGGAAGAGCGGACTCGCTGGTGAGGCCAACTGCTTGCGGTAGTCCTCCTCGGTGAACGTGATGGTACGGGTGGTGAGCTGCCCTAGCAGTCCCACGATGGCGTTGTAGTGTCTCGCATCGAATGCGGTAGGGGTGATGATCGTGTATTTCTCCATGGGGATTCTGTGTTGTTCCTATATTATAGCCTAAAATAAAGTAGCGGTTCACTTTAGTGAAACATCCTCTTGGCAAAGTTAATGAATTAATTGTAGATAATGAAGCGTCGTTTATCTTTCTTTGCAGAATTTGGATTTTTTTTAGGGATTTTAGGTGACAGGGAATACATATTATACGTGAGTTCGATATAAGAACAAGTTGTTTAGATTCTCCTCCTAGGGTAGGAGGAGTACCCTCGTAGAGGGGGAGGTGGTACGATTATTTGCAAAAAATACCCCCTCCGCTTCACTTCGTTACGCTCGTCCCCCTAATTTAGGTGGACAATCTCTTAAGGAAATCTTATATCGAACTCACGTTATTATAGTTCCATTAGATGCTGATACATGTTTCTCTCAGGTAGTCAGTGTTTTTTTGTCTCACGTTAACCTTTAGGTAGCTGGCTAAAAACTGAAGGGAAAGCAACTTGGATAGATAGTATGATTTCTGTGACTCCCCACATCGAACCTCATACCTCGAACCTCGTACTTCGAACTCACCTTAAACTTCGTAATTTGTGATGATTTCCGGGTTACAAAAGTTCATAAATCGGTTGGCGATGGCAGAGGATATCAAGGATCTTTACAAGGCGTTTATCCTGAAAAAGTTGACAGTTGGAGCAGTACTTGCGTGCCAGTACTGCAATACTTAGCCTCCAGTATTCGAGTACTGGCACAGAAGTACTGAAAATTCACACTGCCCAATTTTCATGTTTGCACTGCCTGGCGTGGCACAAAGGCGAAAACGGATACTCTCAGTTCATGCCACCGCCACCCGATTTATGAACTTTTGTAACCTAAGGAAAGATAAAAATCGCCCATTTCATCGATGTTTTCTTTTGTATTCGCTCCGCTTGTGCGTGAGACAAACCATGTGCGGTAAAGAAGAGATTTCTCGCACGCGCGTAAATATTTGTCTTATACTGATATAGGTAGACACATTTAACAACCATTAAAAAAGTGTAATCAGTATGAGAAAAAAACGAGAATGTTACAGCGAATCAGAATGTCTTTCTATTCTCAGGGACTATTATTCTTCAGGTATGAGTAAA
>JAZONI010000066.1:0-15320 GCA_045654445.1 Bacteroidaceae bacterium
TCTACCGATCCTAAGCGCCTCCTCATCGGTGACGACGAGCACGGTTGGGACGACGAGGGCGTATTCAACTTCGAGGGTGGCTGCTACGCTAAGGTTATCAACCTCGACAAGGAGTCTGAGCCCGATATCTTCAACGCTATCAAGCGCAACGCACTCCTCGAGAACGTAACTGTAGCTGAGGATGGCAAGATTAACTTCGCTGACAAGAGCGTAACTGAGAACACTCGTGTATCATATCCTATCGATCACATCGAGAACATCGTTAAGCCCGTATCTAAGGCAGGTCCCGCTAAGAAGGTTATCTTCCTCTCAGCTGACGCATTCGGTGTACTTCCTCCCGTATCAATCTTGAACCCCGCACAGACACAGTACTACTTCCTCTCTGGCTTCACCGCTAAGTTGGCTGGTACAGAGCGCGGTATCACAGAGCCTACTCCCACATTCTCAGCTTGCTTCGGTGCTGCATTCTTGAGCTTGCACCCCACAAAGTACGGTGAGGAGCTCGTGAAGAAGATGGAGGCTAACGGTGCTACTGCATACCTCGTTAACACAGGTTGGAACGGTACCGGCAAGCGTATCTCTATCAAGGATACACGTGGTATCATCGACGCTATCCTCGACGGTTCTATCGACAAGGCTCCCACAAAGGTTATTCCTTTCTTCGATTTCGTAGTACCCACAGAGCTTCCTGGCGTTGACACCAACATCCTCGATCCTCGCGACACTTACGAGTGCGCTTGCCAGTGGGAAGAGAAGGCTAAGGACCTCGCTGCTCGCTTCATCAAGAACTTCGCTAAGTTCACAGGCAATGAGGCAGGTAAGGCTCTCGTAGCTGCTGGCCCCCAGCTCTAATTGATTGAATATACCAATACTTAAATAGAGATACGGCTCACCTTCGGGTGGGCCGTATTTTTCAACAATATAAATGTTGTGTTCTGTTAGGATAACAAACAGAGAGTTCTTCTTTATTGAACAACTCCATATTATCTCCAAACAAGTTAATCATGGATATAATAGAGGAGTGGCAACACTTTAGATTTATCCCTAAGATAGGAGGAGGACCTTTGTAGAGAAGAGGAGGTATGACTATTCGCACTCCTCCCTCTGCATCACCCCAACCTAGGATAAGAATGCGAAGACGTTGCTTTCAGTACACTCTATAATACCCATTATGGTTATTAGATAATAAAAAAAGAGGTTGCATGCAACCTCTTTACTCCGCCAATACAGCAAGGATTACTTACGCAATCCGAGAGCCTTAACGATAGCGCGGTAACGCTCGATGTCACGATCCTTCAAATAATCGAGGAGAGCGCGACGCTTACCTACCAATTTAGTCAATGCTCTTGCAGTACTATAATCTTTACGGTTCTTTTTCAAGTGCTCCGTCAAGTGGGAAATACGGTATGAAAACAATGCCACCTGAGCTTCGGGTGAGCCAGTGTCAGTGTTAGACTTTCCGTATTGTCCAAAGATTTCTTGCTTTTTCTCTGCGTTTAAATACATAGTTTTTTAATAATTAAATGGTTATTTTCGCATTTGCGGGTGCAAAGTTAGTGCAAACTATACGAAAAAACAAATTTATTTACAATTTTATGTCCATAAGGCGCAATATCCTCTCTAGGATTGTCTTTTATTTTTCGGTTTCACACCACAAGTCGTCAGAAAGATTACTGCAAAGAGAAAGGAGGAAGGATGTTAATTTACATTCTTTCAAGTACAACATTAAAAATATACCCAACTGACAATGGTTGATTAAAGAGAAATGTTTAACTTTGCAAATTAACAGCATAACATAGAACCATATACATATGCAAGACATCAGGAACATAGCCATTATTGCGCACGTTGACCATGGTAAGACCACCTTGGTAGACAAGATGATGCTCGCCGGAAACCTGTTTCGTGAGAACCAGAACGGTGGGGAGTTGGTACTCGATAACAATGACTTGGAGCGTGAGCGAGGAATAACGATCCTCTCTAAGAATGTATCTATCAACTACAAAGGTACAAAGATTAATGTCATTGATACTCCGGGGCACTCGGACTTCGGTGGTGAGGTGGAGCGCGTACTCAATATGGCTGATGGCTGCATCTTGTTGGTTGACGCCTTCGAGGGTCCCATGCCGCAGACACGTTTTGTGTTGCAGAAAGCATTGCAACTTGGTTTGAAGCCCGTGGTGGTGGTAAACAAGGTTGATAAGCCCAACTGTCGCCCCGAGGAGGTGTATGAAATGGTATTCGACCTCATGTTTGCACTTGAGGCTACTGAGGAACAGCTCGACTTCCCTGTAGTATACGGCTCGGCAAAGAACAACTGGATGGGTGCAGACTGGAAGACTCCAACAGACAATATCAACTACCTCTTAGATGTAATCCTAGAACATA
This sequence comes from Bacteroidaceae bacterium, assembly GCA_045654445.1. Lineage (GTDB taxonomy): Bacteria > Bacteroidota > Bacteroidia > Bacteroidales > Bacteroidaceae > UBA1189. The sequence goes on from JAZONI010000066.1 coordinate 2,389, forward strand.
TCCCAGCCCCTAAGCATCTGGAGGGCACACCGCAGATGCTCATCACCTCACTCGACTTCTCGGCTTATACAGGACGTATTGCTGTAGGTCGCGTGCATCGTGGCACACTTACCGAGGGTATGACTATCACACTTGCGCACCGCAATGGTTCTACGGAGAAGGCGAAGATTAAGGAGTTACACACCTTCGAGGGTTTGGGTCGCAAACGCGCCGAATCGGTAAGCTCTGGCGATATCTGCGCTATCGTCGGATTGGAGAACTTTGAGATTGGCGATTCTGTATGTGATGCAGAAAACCCTGAGCCCATGCCTACCATTGCTATCGACGAACCTACGATGAGTATGCTCTTTGCCATCAACGATTCTCCCTTCTTCGGTAAGGAAGGTAAATTCGTGACCTCACGCCACATTCACGATCGCTTGATGAAGGAACTTGATAAGAACCTCGCTTTGCGCGTCGTAAAAGATGAAGAGAGTGATAAGTGGAGCGTGTTCGGTCGTGGTGTGTTGCACCTCTCTGTGCTCATCGAGACCATGCGCCGTGAAGGTTACGAGTTACAAGTTGGCCAGCCTCAGGTAATCTATAAGACTATCAACGATGTCAAGTGCGAGCCTATTGAGGAACTTACCATCAGCGTCCCTGAAGAATACTCAAGCAAGATGATTGATATGGTAACTCGCCGTAAGGGTGAACTCACTTCGATGGAGACACAGGGCGACCGTGTGAACATAGCTTTCAATATCCCTTCGCGTGGTATCATCGGTTTGCGTACCAATGTGCTCACCGCATCGGCAGGTGAGGCTATCATGGCACACCGTTTCAAGGGATACGAACCTTATAAAGGCGACATTGACCGTCGCACCAATGGTTCTATGATTGCCATGGAGTCTGGAACAGCTTTTGCCTACGCTATTGATAAGTTGCAGGATCGTGGTAAGTTCTTTATCAGTCCGCAAGACGAAGTATACGCAGGCCAGGTAGTAGGTGAGCATGTTCACGATAACGACCTCGTCATCAACGTTACCAAGAGTAAGAAACTTACCAATATGCGTGCCAGTGGCTCTGACGATAAAGCACGTATCGTACCGCCCATCATCTTCTCACTAGAGGAGGCACTCGAATATATCAAGGAAGACGAATATGTAGAGGTAACTCCCAAATCAATGCGTATGCGTAAAATTATCCTTGATGAGATAGAGCGCAAGAGAGCTAATCGTTCATAATCAATTGATTTTATAAAATCTCATGAAACACGCGCTATATATCGGTATTCTTTTGCTTTGTTTTTGTTCATGCAAGGACAAAGCAAATACTTTTGTTCTTGAAGGACATATCAGTTCTCTCGCGTACGATACCATATATATATATGGCGCTGATGCATTACATGAGCGTATCGACACCATAATATCACAAGATGGAGCATTCAGCTACACTACGCCTATAGACACGGTAGTGCCCATGTGGATACTCTTCCCTAACATGCAACGCAAAATGGTATTTGCAAATAAAGGAGAGACTGTGACATTGTATGGCGATACAACCATTGCAGAACACATTCACCTTAATGGAGGAGAGCCCAATATACTGCTGCACACCTTTCATGAGCGCACCAAGGGGCTACAACACAAAGAAACAGTAGCCGTAGCAGACTCATTCATCCGCAACAATCCTTACTCTGAAGTGAGTATATACCTGCTACGCGAATTCTTCGTTGAAGTTCCCAATCCAGACTACACAAAAATCAAGACTCTTATTGGAGCGATGAGCGGGAACCTACAAGACAACAACTATATACGCCAATTACAGCACTCACTCAACGAGCGAAGACCTTTAGCTAGAAATAGCATTATTAGCAACTACAATGTCAACGACACTGAAGGCAAGAATGTATCAACTTCGGACTACAAAGACACTTGTCTACTTGTCACTTTCTGGGCATCGTGGGATGAGGAGAGCCGTATGCGTCAACGTGAGTTCATTGCGATAAAAGAAAAATACAAAGAGCATAACTTCGATATTCTCAGCGTATCGCTCGACACCGACCGCACATCATGGTTGCAAGCCATCGCTGAAGATTCACTCACTTGGCGACAAGCCAACGACTTTGCAGGTTGGGAAACAGGTATTGTGCAACGCATGCAGATAGATCACCTTCCTGCGAATGTGCTATTTAGTCCTCAACGACGCATACAAGCCATGAATATCTATGGCGACAAACTGGAGAAGGAGATTGAGGCACTCACTACAAAAGTGAAAGTCGAGAATCGAACAAAAAAGAAAAACCCACAGAATATTAGAGATCGCAAATCGCTCTCTTCACCCAAGAAACCATAATTATGAGTGACGAACTGAATATGCCCATCGAAGAGCAAGTAGCGTATACTGACGATAACATACGCCACTTGAGTGATATGGAACATGTGCGCTTGCGCCCCGGTATGTATATCGGCAAGTTGGGCGACGGCACACAGAACGACGACGGTATCTATGTGTTGCTGAAAGAGATTATCGATAACTCTATCGACGAATTCAAGATGCATGCCGGCAAGCGTATCGAGATTGAGGTCACAGGCCACAAGCGTGTGAGCGTGCGCGACTATGGTCGCGGTATCCCCCAAGGTAAGTTGGTGGAGGCAGTAAGCGTGCTCAATACGGGTGGTAAGTATGATAGCAAGGCGTTCAAGAAGAGCGTGGGCCTCAATGGTGTGGGTGTGAAGGCGGTAAATGCGCTGAGTTCGCACTTTGAGGCCAGTTCGTATCGCGACGGAAAGGTACGCACAGTAGTGTTTGAGAAGGGCAACCTCATCAGCGACACCACTACCGATGCCGGTCCCGAAGAGACAGGTACATGCATCCTCTTTGAGCCAGACAATACGCTGTTTGTGAACTACTCGTTCCGTACGGCTTACATAGAGACCATGCTGCGCAACTATACCTACCTGAACACGGGCCTCACCATCATGTTTAACGGTAAGCGCATCTTATCGCGCAATGGTCTTGTAGACCTGCTTACCGACAACATGACAGCATCGACACTCTACCCCATCATACATCTCAAGACCGACGATATCGAGATTGCCTTTACGCACACTGACCAGTATGGTGAGGAGTACTATTCATTCGTCAACGGACAGCACACCACGCAGGGCGGTACACACCAAAGCGCCTTCAAGGAGCATATAGCACGTACCATCAAGGAGTTTTACAACAAAAACCACGAATTCACCGATATCCGTAACGGTATCGTGGGGGCCATCGCTATCAATGTGGAGGAACCTGTATTCGAGAGTCAGACCAAGGTGAAGCTCGGTTCTACAGCTATGGAGCCTGGTGGCCGAAGCCTCAACAAGTTTGTAGGCGATTTCATCAAGACAGAGGTAGACAACTACCTGCACCGAAATACGGAGGTAGCCGATACCATGCTGCAGAAGATTCAGGAGAGCGAGAAGGAGCGTAAGGCCATTGCTGGTGTCACTAAGATAGCTCGCGAGCGTGCCAAGAAAGTCAATATGCACAACCGCAAGTTGCGAGACTGCCGCATACACTTGAACGATGCCAAGGGCGACCGAACCGACGAGTCGTGCATCTTCATCACTGAGGGTGACTCTGCGAGCGGATCTATCACCAAGAGCCGTGATGTGAACACACAGGCTGTATTCAGTTTGCGCGGTAAACCGCTCAACTCATTCGGACTGACCAAGAAGGTGGTATACGAGAATGAGGAGTTCAACCTCTTACAGGCGGCACTTAATATAGAGGAGGGACTCGAAGGCTTGCGCTACAATAAAGTCATCGTGGCTACAGATGCCGATGTCGATGGTATGCACATCAGACTGCTGATGATTACCTTCTTCTTGCAGTTCTTCCCCGACCTCATCAAGAAGGGGCATGTATACATTTTGCAGACTCCCCTTTTCCGTGTGCGCAACAAGAAACGCCTCGTCAAAGGATATAAAAAAGAGAATGACACCGATCGTAAGAGCGATTTCATCACTGTATACTGTTACAATGAGGAGGAGCGTCTGAAAGCTATCCATGACCTCGGCCCTAATCCTGAGATTACCCGATTCAAGGGTCTTGGTGAGATCTCACCCGATGAATTCAAACATTTCATTGGTGAAGACATGCGCCTCGAACGCGTAACCCTAAGCAAAAACGACACCGTAACCAGTTTGCTCGAGTTCTACATGGGCAAGAATACCATGGAGCGCCAAAACTTTATTATCGATAACCTCGTTGTTGAAGAGGATAAACCGGAAGAGTGATGAGAACAGCTATTTTTCCTGGCTCGTATGATCCCTTTACGATTGGGCACGATGCTTTGGTGCGCCGTGCACTGAATCTTGTAGATGAGCTGTACATCGCTATCGGTATCAACACCGAGAAACGCACAATGCAGACTTTGGAAGAGCGCATGCAGCGTATCGCAACACTCTACAAAGATGAGCCACGTATCCATGTGGTAAGCTACGAAGGATTGACGACCGATTTTGCCCAATCCATCGGTGCACAGTTCATCTTGCGCGGTGTACGCAATACGATAGACTTCGAGTATGAACGTAATATTGCTGATGTCAATAAAATGCTCACAGGCATAGACACCTTACTGCTCATCAGCGAGCCTGAATATGCCGCCATTAGCAGCAGTATGGTGCGCGAGCTGGCTCACTTCGGAAAAGACATCAGCAAGTATTTGCCCTAAACCTCTAACAACCATCATCTAAAGAGAGGGCATTTCCAGGAGAATAATGCGGACATCACACATACTGGTCAGACACAACACGTTTGCTAATGAATACCGCTGAGCAATGGTTATTGCGCTATTTTTTTTGTAGTCTCAATAAGTTAAATTATCTTTGCCAAGAATAGCGGCATGCCGCAACAGTAAGACTCTAATACTAACCTAATAAAAAAACATCAATGATGAAAACACTTTTCACGAAGCTATTTCTAGCGCTGATGCTCTGTGCCCCGACCGTGGCAACAGCCCAGCAGGTGGTCGATGTAGACCGCAGTAAGTATCCCGACTACACGGAGACGGTCAATCCCGACTGGTCGCTGATGCCGCAGAAACAGGCGGTAGGCGCAGCAAGCCGTGACCGCGCTGTGAGCGGGCGCCCCGACCATGTGAACAATGCAGAGACACGCTACTTTCCACCTGTATTCAACCAAGCTGGCGGCTCGTGCGGTTCGGCATCGCGTATCTGCTACATGTTCAGCCATGAGCTGGCGGCTTACCGCGATGTGGATGGTTCGAAACCCGAGAACTACTACCCCTCACACTTCGTGTGGCTGCATACTAACTCACCCGGTCAGGGCAAGAATGAGTTTGTGATGCACGTGGGTGTGCCATCGGCAGCGACCTATGGCGGACAGACCTACTCGTCTCTCTTCGGCTATCAAGAAGAGACTAACGAAGACTTCGGATGGATGCAGGGCTACGATAAGTGGTTCGAGGCCATGCACAACCGTATGCTGGCACCAAGAAACTTCCCCGTGAGCGTAGCCACTGAGGAGGGCCGCGAGGCGGTGAAGAACTGGCTGTGGAACCACAATGGAGATGACGACTTCCATGCAGGTGGTATCTGCGGTATCGGTGTGGCATCGGCATGCGAACAAGGTGATATACCCGAGACCCCTACCAATGCTTCCATTGGCGTGGCAGGCATGAGTTACGTAAAGCACTGGGGTGAACAAGTGGACCACGCGCTGACTATCGTGGGTTATGACGACCGCATTGAGTTTGACCTCGATGGCGATGGCATCTACGGAGAGCCCGAGGCCGATGAGCTGGGCGCATGGATCATCGTCAACTCATGGGGATTATGGGCAAACCAAGGATTCATCTACTGCCCCTATGCCAAGGCTATGCCCACCAAGAACAGCATACTGAGCAACAATGCATGGATGCCCGAGATCTATCATGTGCGCAAGGACTACCGTCCGCTGCGTACCATCAAACTGAAGATGGAATATTCGCGCCGCAGCGAGATAGCGCTGAGCGCTGGTGTGAGCACCGACCTCAATGCCGAGATACCAGAGAAGACGGTGCCCTTCATACACTTCACCTATGCAGGTGATGGCAAGAATGGTAATGCGAACCCTGCACCTGAAGTGCCCATGCTGGGCCGTTGGGCCGATGGTAAGTTGCATACCGAGCCTATGGAGTTCGGCTATGACCTCACCGACCTGTCAGCAGGCTTCGACAAGAGCCAGCCGCTCAAATACTTCTTTATCGTAGAAACCAAATCATGGGCACAGGGCAAGGGCCTCATCCACAACGCCTCAATCATGGACTATGAGTATGATCTGGAGGGCATAGAAACACCTTTCGGCGTAGGTGAAGGTGTTGAAATCAAGAGTGCCGGTAACAAGACCATCATCTCGGTCATCGTCTATGGCAACAGTTACTATGCACCGCAGAATGCTGCATTCGATGGCACCACACTCACCTGGCAGGCGCCACAGCGCTCGGCTCTGGAGGTAGCATCATACAATATCTATCGTAATGGACTGCTCGTGGCCAACCTCTCGGCCGACACCTATACCTACACACCGAAGGCAGTACCCCAATCGGGCGAATATGGTGTGAGCGCAGTATATATTGACGAAGGTGAGTCAGATAAGGCGACAGCAAAGATTCCTGTGACACTCTCATCACCCAATGTAGGTGTCAACTTCTCACAGGCCGGTTTCACCATCCCCGGCGTATTCGACACTAAGTATACACAGGCTACCATCGAGTATTGGATCAAGCCAAACTCACTCTACAACTGGAACCAAAGTGGTGGTCCTGGCTGGGGTTCTTTCATGTTCCATGCCAATGGCGACGGAACCTTCACCGCCGGATGGAACACTGGCGACCGTGTCTTTAGTGGTGGCAGACTGACTGTAGGCAAGTGGACACATGTAGCTATCGTGGTGGACAAGAACAAAATGAGCATCTACCTCAACGGAGAGAGCAAAGGTAGTGTCACATCACAGACATACAGCGGCTTAGGAGGTTTCGGAGACCTCGTATTCTCGGCCAATGGCATAACCAACGCACAGGATGCCGTATATGATGAGATACGCATTTGGAACACTGCGCGCACAACCGCCGAGGTGAAAGCCAATATGAATACCGAATTTACTGGAAGTATCATGCCACAGGGGCTCATCGCTTACCTCAAGGGTGATCTCACCACAAACAGTAATGGCGAATATGCGCTCTTCGACTGTGTGGGGAGCCATCATGCCACAATCAACGGAACCAGCTACATCGCCGTAGCAGCCGACATGCCCACTCTGAGCACATCTGACCAAGCGCCTACCGTAAGCATCAACGCCCCCACAGGCACCGTATATGCAGGTATCCCAGTGACAATCACCGCCACCTATAATGGTGCTGTCAACCGACTGGAGTGGACAGCAGAGGATGCTGGCATCCATGCGCTGGCCGTAGCAAGCCCCATCATGACCTTTGCTACTGCTGGCACACACACCATAACACTGAAAGCAACAAATGTGGCAGGCGATGAAGCTACAGCAACCTACGACATCACCGTAGAGCCATCACCCGAAGTGGATGCAACCTTCACAATGACTGCAAGTAAGGTACCCGCAGGAGAGCGCATCACCTTCCTGCCCAAGGCCCCCCTTGCCGGCTACCTTTACGAATGGAGCATGCCTGGAGCCGATACCGAGAGTGCCGCTTCGGTAAACGTAGCTACCTACTACCATAGCAAGGGTACTTACAACGTGACACTCACCGTAACCGCGCCTGATGGCACGAAGAAGAGCCACACAGAACAGGTTGAGGTAATGGAAGTTGCTCCCGAGCCTGCCTTCAGCATCAGCCCCGCTGTTGTTGTCAAGGGTGAGGAGATCAACCTCACCGATGAGTCGCGCTATGCGCCCACACAGTGGAAGTGGCTCATCAGCAATGACAATGCCAATTACATCGCCTATGACCGCTACAAGACCCTCGCGATCGATAAGCCCGGTGTGTATAACCTGACACTGACCGTGGCTAACGAAACAGGCAACAACAGCATCACCCGTGAACGTGCCCTCATCGTGTGCAATGCCGACAGCAAGAACGGCCTCTCCTTCTCAAATGACAATGCCACAATCACAACATCTTATGTGCCCCTCACCAATGGACAGAATGCCTTCACCATCGAATGGTGGATGAATGCCGACTGGCCAGCCGACAATACCAACGGTATCGGTGAGAGCAATGAAACCATGCTGATAAAGACCATGAGCGGTGGCAAGATGCAAATCAGCATTGCTGGCAAGAGTGCTACCACATCGGCCGACTATGTTATTCCCGGCGAATGGCACCACTATGCCGTGACCTACGGCGGTAGCAAGATCAACTTCTACCGTGACGGAGAAGTCAAGACCACGCGTCCCCTCTCGACTGGTACCGTAGTACCCACGATGAAGAACTTCCGCATAGGCGGTTCTGTAGCGCCCTTCCAAGGAAATATGGACGAGTTCCGCATTTGGGGATCGACACTCACCAACGAGCAGATCAAAGCATATGCCAATGGACCGATTGAGGATGTGGCACAGGCTGAGAGTGCAAATAAGTTGTTGGTGTACTACCACTTCAACCAAACGGGTGGCGACGTGCAAGATGCGACCTCGAAAGCCAACCATGGCGTGCGCACTAACTTTGGCCCCGATGGTGATGCATGGGCCTTGTCGAAGGGTGTGTTCTGCCTTGCTCCCGAAGGAGCACAGAGCGAGGATGTCACAGGAAACCACCTCAAGAACTTCGCAAAGGCATTTAACTACGACGGCAATCAATGTGTAAACCCAAACCTGTCAACACGCGCATTTGCCCTCAAGGATTGGAAACTTGAAAACGCGGCTGTGAATGGCAATATCATCACTGGCGCTCACGTGGATAAAGAGAAGAATACATGCCTCACCGTCACCACAGGATGGGATAACTTCGCCACTAAGCTGAATAATCATAAGGTATACCAAACCGTGGAACTGGCAGCAGGATTCTACTCATTAGAGGTAGAGTACGACAGCCGTTTTGAAGGACAATGTGGAGGTAGTTATGTAGTAGCTGCATTGGGCAAGACACTTCCCGTAACGGAAGAACTCAGCCAGAGCCTAGGCTACACAGCTATGAAGGAAAAGGGTACTGCCAGCGTCAATAAAGTAGACTTTGTGTTGACAGAGAAGTCTACCGTAAGCCTTGGACTGGTAGTTAACATGACTGACAAGAAGTGTATGGCGATACAGCGCTTCACGCTGAAGAGGAGCGAAGTCGTGATATTTGAAAAGTCATCAGACATCGTGCAGTCGATGAGCAAACTAAGCAACGAACGCCTATACTACGTGACAATACCTAACCATCAAGGTGGACTCACCACATGGGCTGTGGCGCAGGAGGGCAACGTGCTCACCACCAACCAGGCATTGGGTATCCCTGCCAAGAAGGAGAGCACTACACAGCAGTTTGCCTTCGTGAGCAATGATGAGGGTGCTACACGCTACCTGTACCATGCCGCTACAAAGAAGTTTATCAACAAAGATGGCTCGCTAGCCGAGAAACCGACCAATGCTATCTACTTCAAGGAGGGCGCCTACGATACCACCTTCGTGGCTTACTTTGACGATACACACTACCTCAACATCGCAGCAAACCAACAGATGGTTATCAGCGACCATGCGACACCTGACGACGGCAATTCATGTGCTATCTATCTTGCAGGCACCTTCAACGCGAAGGAAGCATTGAGCAGATTCCCCATCGTGGAGGTGACAGAGATTACCTTGAACCACGCTGAGGCAACCCTAGAGGAGGGCGAAGCACTGACATTGACCGCTACGCTAAACCCCAGCTATGCTACGGACAAGACAGTGACCTGGACGACCTCGAATGCAGAGGTGGCCGTGGTTGTCAAGGGAGTGGTGTCAGCACTCGCTCCTGGCACAGCAACCATCACCGCCAAGGCAGGCGACAAGGAGGCTACCTGCGTAGTTACTGTAGAGAAGAAATATGTTCCCGTGACAAGCGTTATGCTCAACAAAACAAGTGCGACCCTCGTTGAAGGCGACACGTTGAAACTAACCGCTACAATAAATCCCTTCAATGCATATGAGAGCAATGTCACTTGGGAAACCTCAGATGCCTCTATAGCAACAGTACAAGATGGCATGGTGATTGCCGTGGCTTCTGGTACAGTAACCATCACCGCCAAGGCCGAAAACAAGGAGGCAACTTGCTTGATTACTGTAGAGAAGAAATACGTACCCGTAGCAGAGGTTATCTTGAGCCAGACAGAACTGGTACTTGAAGTAGGAGAAACCCATACACTCACCGTAACAATACTCCCCGAGAATGCTACCGATCAAGATGTCGTTTGGTCAACCTCAAGCAGAAATGTGGCCTCTATAAGAAAAGGTGTCGTGACAGCAACAGGTGCAGGCACAGCGACCATCAGCGCAAGAGTAGGCGACATAACGGTAACTTGTACAGTCACTGTGAATGTACCCGATGGAATAGAGCAAGTGACTAACGATGATGCAGCAGTTATCTACGATCTCACGGGACGACGCGTAGAGAAAGCAAGCAAAGGTATCTATATCGTCAATGGTAAAAAGGTTGTTTTGAAATAACCCTTAACCATAAGGAGAATTCCTAGCGATTAACCGCGAGTGCGCAAGTTTTCACTTGCGCCTTGCGGTTCGCTAATAAAAAAGATAATAACCGTGATTAAGTGAAAGCAGAATAATGAAAAGCAAACAGATCATTCCCGCGTTTATCGCCCTGATGTTGTGCATGCCCTCAGCCCTTCAGGCAGAAGGCACACAGCAGGACAATGCAGTAGACAAAAGCGACTGGCACATCCTCTACCGTACCCCCGATGCTAACGGCAAGCCCTACCGTATCCCTGCCATCGCCGCAGCTCCCAATGGGCACCTCTTTGCTATCTCGGACAACCGTCCCTGCGGTAACGATATCGGCTACGGCGAAGTAGACATCAAGTGCCGCATCTCGACCGACCATGGCGCTACATGGGGCGACGAGTTCTTCATTGCCAATGGTAAGGGAGGCGACATCAATGAGATGACGACAGGCTATGGCGATGCTGCCATCGTAGCAGACTGCAAGCAGAACAAACTGCTCGTGATGATGGTATGTGGCCGCACCGTATGCTGGAACGGACGCTGGCATCCCGACTCTACCGCTACATCAAGCAACATCAACCGCGTGGCACGCGTGTATGCAACCTATAACAAGTTCACCAAGAAGTGGAAGTGGAGCGAACCCGTAGAGGTGACCAACGACATCTACTCGCTTTTCCTCGACGGCGACAAGCCCACCGTATCGTCTATGTTCATCGGTTCGGGTAAGATATGCCAAAGCCGCGTGGTGAAGAAGGGCAAGTACTACCGCCTTTACTGCTCAATGTGGACCCGCGACGGTGGTAACCGCGTCATCTACTCCGACGACTTCGGAGGCTCATGGCAGGTGCTCGGCAGCGTCAGCGACCGTCCTGCTCCCTATGGCGATGAACCCAAGTGTGAGGAATTGCCCGACGGTTCAGTAGTGCTCAGCAGCCGCAAGCATAGCGGTCGTTTCTTCAACATCTTCACCTTCAGTGACGACACCTACACGACAGGCCAATGGGGTGCAGCCGCATCGAGCAACGATATCGAAGGAGGACTTGCCTTCGGCGGCAACAGCACCAATGGTGAAATCATGCTAGTGAATGCTATACGCAAGAGCGACGGTGCCAAGTGCGACCTCATGCTGCAATCGGTGCCCAAGGGCAACGGACGCCGCGACGTTTCTATCTACTACAAAGAGATGGAGTACAATGCAGACGGCACCAACAAGTATACCCCCACCACCTTCTCGCAGGGATGGACCATGGGTATCCAAGCCAGCGACTGCGGCTCAGCCTACTCTACCATGACATTGCAAAAGGATGGCCGCGTAGGCTTCCTTTACGAGGAGGAGCCCGGAGGTTACAACATCGTATATGCCCCGCTCACCATCGAGGCTATCACCAGCGGGTACTACACCATTGATATGAAGTAGCAAGGCTGCAATCCTCATAAAACCAGAAACAAGAATAATGGATTTCCTAATAGAAATCCATTATTCTTGTTTTTATTTGCGTCGTGACTTAAGGTTTAGTCATCTACACCATAATCATACCAGAAGTTTCCCCAAGCGCCACGTTTCTTCTGTCCTCTACCGATATCATCCACCTCTACATCATCAATGATCACTACGCTAGTGCAAATCATACTATTCTCTTGTACCTCGATTACCTGCACAGAGGGTTCGATGTATTCTCTTTTTCCCATGTTCCTATTTTATTAAAATCTTCTTATTACATTTAACCACTATACCTTCCTGAGGCATATCCTTCAGTCTGCGACCATAAAGGTCGTAGACAGCCTCAGAGCCATCCAACATATTGGGATTAACTATTCCTGTTGTATTTCCACGATGCACAACAGAGAGTGCCGATGCATTCACGCCTGCAGGGAGCTCCAAGCAACCATGATAGGGCATGAGTGCAGCTCCAGTGCCAGCCTTCACCATCTTATTGCCTGAGGTGTTGAGGATATACTTTCCTGCTATCTCATTGCCTTCCATACGCTTGAAGGTACCAGTCCACCCTTGCGTCGCAATAATTTTGTCTTCCACCTGATCCATAGCAGCCACAAATTCAATTTCTTGTCGACCAGCCGACGGTGTGCCTGAGTAGCGGAACAGATAAGGCACTCCAGCCTGTAGGTTTTCGTCTTCGTCAAGCTCTACGAATTGGATGGTATTCCCGCCCAAGCCTTCGAACTTTTCAAATACGAAACCAGCCTCTTTAATAGCAGAGATATCGGCATCAAACGGCAACACGATGGTTTCGTAGCCACCATCAAGGTATGCATTGCGTGTGTAGCTGCAT
>JAZONI010000067.1:0-10279 GCA_045654445.1 Bacteroidaceae bacterium
GCCCAAGACCAAGGAGAACGTGTCGCTCGACGAGCTCATGCAGACCTGGATGGCCAAGATGCACGACAGCTGCATCTTCATCTCGGCCCGCGAGCGTGACAACATCGAGAACCTTAAAGCGATGATGTACAACCGCGTGCGTGAGCTTCACGTGCAGAAATACCCCTACAACGACTTCCTGTATCAGACGTACGCCGACGCGGAGTATTAGCGTCGGCGCCTTGAGGGTTTGGGTTATGGGAGGCTTGGCGAGGCGAAACGCTCGGAAATCCTGTACAGAATTTTCGTAGCATAATGTAAGGCAAACCCAGCGGTTTGATTACATGGTGTTGAAATCGGAAGTACGCATTTACAAACTTAAAAACTTAAAAAAAACAAAAACTCACGTTTCGCTTACTTTCTGCATTTTTCTAATCGGTCATGGCTGCGTTCTTTTCGTTCGCCTTGGGGATTGGGCGAGAGGACCGCAAGGATGAAGCGCTTTCTCGCTATTGTCACCAACATTAAAAAACAAGAAAACTCCATAAAGCCTCTTTAGTACGTCTACGCCTATTCTTCTGAGACCTTATGGCGTTTTCTTAATGCGAAGCGAAAGGCTTACTCCAAGAACTCTCGCATGGTGTTGGTGTATAGGTTGCCGTAGTGAGAATCGTTGAATACAGTGACATGCGAACCTACGGTATTATTAAATAGACGATAATATAGTTCATGCATGGGGATAGATGGATTCTCTGTTATACATTCCTGGAATGTCAACGTAAAACGGTTTGACATCCACACCTCCAAATCACAGTTGTACACATCGGCTTTCGATGTTTCATTGGCATTGGCTGCAGTAATTGCAAGTATTCCTGGCAATCCTTCCACCACATCAAAGACACTGCCACTGTAGCATGTTTCTACCAAGCACAACAGTTTTCTGTAGCATCTTTTTTCGTGCATTGAGGTGAATGTCTCGTGGGCCAGATCTCTCGAAAACCCTTTTCTATCGTCCAGCCACATCAGGTGTTCAGAGATGCCATGTCCGCTCCAGAAGAAAAACACATTATCATCCTCATCTGCAGATATCACATGAGGTAGCCGCTCACTCTCTTCTCCACACAAGATTGCCTTTATATCTTCAGGCATTAACTCAGATGGATGATAGTCTATAATCAAGTTTTCATACACATCCGTTCCTCCTACATGGATACTCACTACTCCTGGATTTGGGTTGTTCTTGTTATAGGCGATATCGTCTTCTGCAATAAGGACTATATGGTCATCGTCATATCCATAATTACGTAATAGTTGATACATATAGTACACGTCAGCTTGATGCCGATAGTTGTTCCAACCCGAAGAACCCGCGACCAGAAGTGCCCATTTATCATGCAGTGCAGGATAGGCAGGGCCAATCGAAGTGCTATCTTCCAATTCTTGCATACGGTTATTTTTCCAGTTCCACCCAGCTAAGGCGTCACTGGTTCGTGCCGAACTATTACTTGCATTGTAATCCAATATGATGTATCGTCCATCATACACCATGTAGTTATGGTACACGCTTGAGAGCACATTGGTGTAGACCTTTTTGTCAAAGTCCAGCATGCCCGATACTCCCCTAAGGTCGGGTTGCTTCCCTTGCGTCAATTCTGCAATAAAGTCGCTCATGCCCTTCGTTGACCATGCGTGCTGTTGGTCTCCTCGTCCATCGACCAATATCCTGAGTGCTTCGTTCAGCGTCACTTGCTTATTATACTCGTGCGTATAAAGCAGTTGCAGATAACATCCATACCCTACCATCATGGCTGCATCATACACCTGAGCTTCACCATTGGTTGTCTGCTCACCATAGGTCACTTCATATCTGATGTCAAAACCACTCTCGGGGTCAGCCCCCACGCACACACCTTCCAATCCATTGGATTGTGCGCCCAATAGTTTGATTACATCAGCACCATAGGCTACATCCGAGTACAGACATCTTGGAGCCGCACCGCCTTCCGATGCTTGTTCGCACATGGCTTCTTGTATCTTGCGCACACCCTCCACATCATTGGGCGCACATATCAGATAGTCGGCTCCCGATGCCATAGCCTTGGCCGCCTCTTCTTCTATGCTGCTATGTTCATAGTTATAGATACCCTTTACCTCCATTCCCAGCTCCTTGGCTTGAAAGGCAAACCATTCCACAAAGGTCTTTCCGTATAGAGTGCCTCCATCGGCAATCAAGCCCACACGTTTTGCTCCATAGGCATAAGCCTTGGCCAGCAACACCTCACACTGTGCAATGTCTGTTTCAGTCATTGCCCACAGACAGCCAGCCGAAGAGAACCCACGCACCAACTCCTCAGTCGTGGCCAAGGTAAAGAAGGTCTTCTTCACTTGCGAACGGCAAAACCGCGAAGCCAACCTACGCGCACCCTCCGAGTGGTAGCCACCTATCACCGCCACTATGTCTTTACGTTTGGAAAGTTCATCGGCCAGCTGCTCCAAGTCTTCACTATCCTCGTCATACCATTCATATTCCAAGGCTATACCCCTCTGCTGCATGGCGAAGGCTTGTTTCAGGTCATCGGCACATTGGTTCAGCGTACGTTTCCAATGTATGTCCAATCCATTCTGCATAGGTAGTACCACAGCCACCTTGCGTGTCTCCCACTTTACGGTATCTTCGGGCAATACCCCCTGTTCCTTGCTGCACGACATGCACAACACCAGCAACATCCCCCACGCGATAATGCTTTTATTCCATTCCATAACTCTGTTCCTTTGCTATAGCCTCTACTCGCGCACGGCTTAATATTTCATCAAACACTCCATTGAAGTTGTACGATGGCACCCATTCCACATAGCCACTCTCCAAACCGTATACCATATGCTTGGGCAATTCCTCACCTGCCGCCCACCTCGTCAGATACTCCTCTACCACACGGTCGATATGCTTCACCATGCTACCCACCATTTGGTTACACAGATGGCTCTGATCTACATCCGTTCCCACCGTATAGAGATCGCGAGGATACTCACGCATATACCTGAACACTCCCATGTTGGAACCACCTATCACCGGGAATATAAAGTTATAGCGCATTCCCCAATCATACATCAATCGATAGACCGAGTCAGCCATGGCATACCCCTCGTCTGCGTCTGACAGATAAACGGCATCTATCTTATCATCACCATAAGCAGCATATCCTTCTCTAAAACCATCGGCAGCGACGTTTATACTCTTATCCGTAGGGTTGGCCAGTACTATCAAAGGTGTTGAATGCATCTCCTTGGCTACAGCACCAGCTATATAGGCTGTGCCATACATCGATAGGCTGAAGGTCGACACACCCGGCAGAGCCACCTTATCCGTCTCAAACATCAACACCTTTCGGTGCGAGGTATCCAATGGTCTCTTCAGCAATCGGCTCACGAGGGTATCCTTATAGACCGCGCTGGCCAGCACCAACAAACCGCTCCCTTCGTCAAAGGTCGCGTCGT
The DNA here is from genome assembly GCA_045654445.1 of Bacteroidaceae bacterium. GTDB lineage: Bacteria > Bacteroidota > Bacteroidia > Bacteroidales > Bacteroidaceae > UBA1189. The sequence goes on from JAZONI010000067.1 coordinate 3,475, forward strand.
GCCACTCATCGATGATGCGCACACCATCCTCCAACGACATTGGGTTGTAATAGTCTACCTCTACATCAGCGCCTTTGTCGCCATTGGCATACCTCACTACTCCCCGTAACACTTGGTCATTATACCCATTGTCGCCCAATCCGTTCGGTGAGAAGAGTACCAAGACTTCCTTCCTTGCCGATGCTGTGGGCAAAGACTCAATATCCGTGCATGACCATAGGGCACACACGGATAGATAGAGTATTTGTATATAAAAAAACCTCATTTACAAATTCATAGTCTCTCTATTAGAAAGTCTTTGTTTGAATAAAACTGTGTTTTGGACTCTTAAATACAATTTCCCACCAATCGAGGACGCCATCAGACAACCTTATTGAATAAATTCCTCCGAAGTTCGAGTCATCAATCCAATAATATTCATCTTTTTCCAACTTACCCCCACCGGCTTCTTCAAAAAAAGCGACATACATATCCCAATCTTTTCTCAATATCTCAGAAGCCTCTTTTGCTGTAGATGGTGATGAAAAATTATGACTCTTTCTTACTCCCCACAAACCTTTTTTACAACTTATATAAAGGAATAAGCCTGACACGCCCATCTTCGACTCTCTGATACACACCCAATTATGTTTGCCTTCACTATAGGTGTTGTCATATTGAAAATCGCCTATCATCCAACGAGATTCGTCATTCTCAGGCCATGCTGAATCCTTGATAAAGATTATCTTAGACACATGCTTCATCACCGTTCCCTTGGCAAAGGTTACCTCCGCCAATGTGGGGGCCTCGTCTACGACCTTGAAGTAAACAGTCTCTTGCTGTTGCCCGTTCTCATCTTTCAGTCCAGCTTCCATATCGATGGTTGAGGGAGCCGATAAGTTCACCTCCGTATCGGGCGACAACCAACCTTGAAACATCTCGGCTGCATCCGACAAATTGGCTACACCGATATACAGTTCGGTAGTATCTACAGGGTTGAGCGGAGCGCCATTGACACGCTGTTCAAAATTGCCTAACGAGTCAACCTCTACAATGTTGTTTTGGAGGTATTTTACTTGATCATACACTGTCACTTCGCCGTGATATTGGGTATCATCGGGCGTGATGTCCTCGTCAGGTGAACACGAGGTGATAGTTGCAGCACACAAAGCCACCGCCATCATGGTTGCACAGAATTTTACAATTTTCATACGCTAATGTATCATTATTTTATTTTATTCAATATTTTTATGGTCTCTTGTATGGATTCTGCTCCAATAGGATAGCAAACGGGGATCTCGCTACCCGTCACTTTACCATAACCTGTGTTCGCTGTTCTTCTGTACTTGTTCAACTTCTCAATCATAGCGGGCACTTCGCTTCGCTTCATTGTTACAATCTTTGGCAAGTAGCGTTGGCTGAACACAAAGGTACGTCCATCCGAATTGAATGTTATGGTCACCAACACCACGAAATCGGGTATTTCTCCATCGCAGAGCAGGGTGCCTTTATCAGTCTTTTTGATGGGGAAATATACTTGTGGCTGCATGATAAAGTTCTTGCCTTCGGCATTGACAACTTTACCATAGTACGAATAGTCAGCACCAAGTTGCTCCACCTTTCTGCAGCCATCTATCATGGCCTGTAATTTTGATAAAAATTCTTCTTGGGATTGAACATAAGTGATTGCATTATTGGCGTTTTTAGATCTGTAGATGCCACCTTTAGTACCCTCTGCAATTTTTATAGAAGGACGTTTCAATTCTAATAGCGAAGCATATTTAGAAGTATGTTCTTTTTCCACATCAGGATATACGCCATAGTCGATAGTGGCTTCCACTTCTGAGACATCAGGGAATATCTCAGTATTGAGATTTAATTGTAGGCTCGTAGGATCCAGGAATGAGACCATACGCAAATGATAATCCTCCACATCGGAGCATCCGTAGGTACCGTCACCATTGATTACCAAGTTGAAGTGGCTCACTTCGCCAACCATACAATCTTCGACAACATAGATGACAGGGTCAGCAGCCAAGCCCCATACTCCCTTTCCAAAGTGGGTATCCTTGTTGGTATCTTTAAAGGAGTTCCCTTTCAATGTTATCGGAGCTATACAGTTAGAAGAGAGACTCTTGATATATCCCGAGAGTTCGATATCGCCTGTCAGGCTCATCTCAATCTTACCCGGCATAGAGTCTGTAATATTCTCGGCATACTTATTCTCCATCAGATAGTCATATGCAAATGCTGCAACTTTACAAGCAGCGCCGACATAGCGGCAATAGGTATTAATGGAAGAACCTGTTACAATTTGCTCAATACCAGTTAATGCAGAGTTTTGTACATCACCGATAATGCTTCCAATGGTCTGCAAGGTGCTGCTCACGCCACTGGCCGCAGAAGCAGTCTGCTCGGCCGATGAATACTTACCTGAGATGTTGGCCTTAAGGCTTCCTGTCAATGACACTGTCTGGTTCAGTTCTGTGCGGCAAGCAATCTGCAACTGCTCACCTGCATCAACCCACCTCTTTTCTTGAGGGTTATAGGCCGATGCATCAATATCAAAGGCGGTCCATCCCTTGGAGAGAGCCGTAGAGCTCATCGCCCTGTAAGGTGAGAAGAATGACTTGAAGGTAAATTGTGATGAAACATCCTCGCCCAACAAGTTCATTGTATTATTCAAATTGGTATGATTGGAGGGAATACCGTATGCCAAAGCATGATAGAAAGGGAACTTATTGTACTTGTTTGCAGAACCCAGATCCACCTCAAATGCATAATCAGAACCAGTTGTCGTGGGGTTGGTCACATAATAGAATATACGCAGTGTACCCAGATAGCGATTGTATAAGGCGAAATAGTTGCAGTCATCAAAAGTCTCTCTGTTCATAAACGAGAAAGCCATCTCCCAACCATCCTTTTTCTTTACATCGTAGCGGATGTTTTCAGGCAACGTGGTGATAGTCTCATCGGCCCAGGGAGTGGGTATCAACTGATACGCACGGTCAGAGTAGATGCTGACCACTTTGGCATTTTCCCAATCGGTCAAGAAATCGTCCGAGGAGTTGTCGTCGGCCACGAAATAAAGGCTCTGGGTCAATGACAACACCACTTTGTCGCCATATTCAGACAGTATCTCAATGTCATCCTTGTTCTTCACGCCGGGACCGCAATCCTTGAGTGTTAGGCGCACAGCAGGGTGATTGTCCTGCGTACTCTCTGCAACGGTGGCAACTGCCCAGTCGGGACATGAGCCGATGCTCTTGATAGGAGCGGTGATGCTATCAAGCACGAATAACAATTCGTCATTGGCATTGGGCACACACAATGAGTAGTGATACTCGCCGGGAACGTAGCCATCGGGAACGTCTTGCCCACTGATGTCGTCGTTGCACGACACGAAGGCCACGCCCAATGCCATCAGCAAGAGGCTACATTTCAATAGACTCTTTTTCATATTCTTTTAATTTATTATTAACTTATTTCAGTTTGCCCGCGGCATCGAACTCGTAAGTATTGGTAGTGTTGAACGAACCCTTCTCTATGCCAGCAAGGAAGTTGGCACACGATGTGGTCATGGTGGCAATGTTAGATGAAACCTCTCCCTTCTTCATTGAGTTTCCTTCAGCATCAAGGATGGTGTAACTTCTGATGTGTCCGTTCTTAAGAATCTTTACCTTCTCAACCGAAGTCATGTCAATGCCCTCTTTCAGGGTTACCTTTTTGCTGAAGGTGTAGGTGCAGGGAAGATTGGTGGTAAAGGACTTCACCCACATAGTATCGGTGACAATCTCAGTCTTGGCACCGCTGCCATCGTTGTACTCCAACACGATGTCGCAATATTGCAACATGTCTTTGGTCACCACGTTGGTGTACTCTAATGTTACAGCAGCGGCCTTCTGGGGCTCTTCCTTGCCGCCATTCTCTGTTCCGTTGATGTCTTCCTCGTTGCATGAAACCAACGCCATACCCATGGCCATCATGAGGAGGCCACTCTTCAAAAAGAAATTCTTCACACGTCTCATAGTGCTTAAATGTTTTAATGTGTGCCACCGGCCTCATATGGCAAATCATAGTTTCGTTTACTATATAAAAAAAGCGTGAAGCCAGTCACTTGTTGCTCGCTTCACATTCTAAAGGCTCTCGCATTGCCTGTCCGTCGAAACGAGCAACGCGAAGCCTCACGCCGATAGTATATACGCCACCTTACGCTATACTAATCATCACGACCAATATAACAAAGGAGTACGAAAAACTACCCATGAGGCATTCACCGCTGCTTTGTTTTTGACGGACGTTAACAGAATTTGCGAGATTCTTAGAATGTCAAAACCAAAGCGTCAAGTAAACGCCTTTTCCAAAATGTCATCGCCCACCCACGAACCCTGTCGGCGCGAGCGATGCTGCGAAATTACAACTTAATTCTGAATTAGCAACAATAGAGTCGAATTATTTTTAGAGCAAACAACACGCTAGCGTGTGCGATAACGATGAGACAGCCTTTGGCTGTACGATGACGTTGACGAAGAACCTGATGTTTCCCTGTTTTAGGTGTAGGTGTCGGTTTTAAGCTATAACCTACTGTATAACTGCCGCTTATCGACCGATACCTACGTTGCGAGGTGTCGGTGGCTGCTTCATCTACGACCGATACCCCGCAACGGGGGTGTCGGTCGGCATCCTATTGCAATACAATATGTTAGGGCCAATTACCGACACCTACGCTAGGTGAAGGAGAACAATACTTTCTTGCAAGTGTAATACTCCGGCGAGTAGGTGCATCCACTAATTATTGCACCTGTAATAAATATGGCTCATCCGACATTTGAAGTGATGACCATCAGTATATATAAGTTTCCTGTATACAGGACTATCCAAAAGGCACTGTCGCCCTTTAAGGGGGACGAGTGCAGTGTAACGAAGTGGAGCGAAACGGAGGGGGTAACGACAAACACGTATAGAAACATTAATGCCGCCTCAATATGAATCTTAGTAAATCTCTGGGTATTGGATCTGTACTTTCACATTACCCCCTCCGCTCCATTACGCAGAGGCTTCATTCCGCTCGTCCCCCTTAAAGGGCGACAGTGCTTTTAAATTGTTTTAGACCGCGTTCGATACTCTATCACTTCAAATGTCGGATGAACCATAAATATTGGTACTCTTTAAGTAGGGAAAATCAGACAAAGAGATTTTTTCTAACGAAAGGCTCCGTTAGTTTTATCAGAGCCTTGCAATAGAATTGCCAGAGCCTTGCGTTTTGCGCGGTACATGCATGTACCGATTTTGGTGCATGTTTGTAATTCCAATGGAGCCTAAAACTGGAGTGTGGAACTGCCCAAATTGTTTTATCATAGGTGTGATAATTTTTTATCGAGCCTGTGATATTTTTTTGTCAAGCCTATGATAATTCTTGACAAAACGTTGTAGGTGGGATTCTGGCAGGTGGAATTGCGTTTGCGAGCAATATCGCGTGTTCGAACAAATAAAGGTCGGCCTTGCGCGGGATCCTTCGTTCCTCAGGATGACACCATCGCGGATGAATTTGCCTTTTGGACAACTGCTATATTATTACCAAAATAAAATTCTGTGAGGAAAATGTGCCGAAAGCCTTGCAGATACGCAAAGTCTTTGTAAATTTGCATAATCTCTAAGAAGTATCTAAATTGTAAATAAATAGTAAATCGTAAATTGTCAAATTGTAAATCACTATGGCAACCACACCGGAATTCAAGTATGCACCGATGTTCCAGCTGGGAAAGGATGACACCGAGTACTATCTGTTGACCAAAGACTATGTGTCTGTCGGTGAGTTGGAGGGCAAACCCATGTTGAAGATTGCTCCCGAAGGTTTAACTGCAATGGCCAACGCCGCCTTCCGCGACGTGTCGTTCCTCCTCCGCCGCGCTCACAACGAGCAGGTGGCGAAGATCCTCAGCGACCCCGAGGCCAGCGACAATGACAAGTATGTAGCGCTCACCTTCCTGCGCAATGCCGAGGTGTCGGCCAAGGGCAAACTCCCCTTGTGTCAGGACACTGGTACCGCTATCATCCATGGTGAGAAGGGTCAGCAGGTATGGACAGGCTTCTGCGACGAGGAGGCTCTCTCACTGGGCGTATACAAGACCTATACCGAGGAGAACCTGCGCTACTCGCAGAACGCTCCGCTCGACATGTACAACGAGGTGAACACCCGCTGCAACCTCCCCGCACAGATCGACATCGAGGCTACCGAGGGTATGGAGTACCACTTCCTCTGCGTGACCAAGGGTGGTGGCTCGGCCAACAAGACCTACCTCTACCAGGAGACCAAGGCGCTGCTCAATCCCGACACACTCGTACCCTTCATGGTGGAGAAGATGAAGTCGCTCGGTACAGCCGCTTGTCCTCCCTATCACATCGCCTTCGTTATCGGTGGCACATCGGCAGAGAAGAACCTGCTCACCGTGAAGCTCGCCTCTACCCACTACTACGACAACCTGCCCACAACGGGTGACGAGACAGGCCGCGCCTTCCGCGACGTGGAACTCGAGCAGAAGGTGCACGAAGAGGCTTACCGCATCGGCCTCGGTGCACAGTTTGGCGGTAAGTACATGGCTCACGTCGTACGCATCATCCGCCTCCCCCGCCACGGTGCCTCATGCCCCGTAGGTCTTGGCGTATCATGCTCGGCCGACCGCAACATCAAGTGTAAGATCAATAAGGACGGTATCTGGATTGAGAAGATGGACGACAACCCAGGCTCACTCATCCCCGAAGAGCTGCGCAATGCAGGCGAGGGTGATGTAGTACGCATCGACCTCAACCGCCCCATGCCCGAGAT
>JAZONI010000068.1:0-2862 GCA_045654445.1 Bacteroidaceae bacterium
GAATTATTCTTAACCCACACGGCTAATCCTCCGACTCTACCTCTATGCTTGGGTTTCGTCATATCCGTCCATGGGATTACCATTAGCGAGCAGCGACTCATCATGGTGATAATCCTTGGCCTTCTGTGTCTCGGCATAGAAGTACCTTGCCTTCTCCTTGTCGATGAAATAGCCGAATTCTTCCTCCCCATAGAAGTAGAGATCGCCCAACTGTTCGCACAGCCAACCATAGTGACCCCATTGGTGGATGGTTTTCATGTCATAGATGCCTTCTCCCTTACGGCAACGCTCCAGCAGCTCCTCATACTCGTTACGGATAATTAAGGTGTAGTCGAACGGGGTGTACCATCTTACGCAATGTACCAATTCTTCACTACCCACTTGTTCTCTCTGCTGGCATATTTGCTCAAAGAGTGCCCTGGCCTCGTCCTCCGTGCTTGCAAACAATGGGGTACTCAGGATTTCGTTGCGCGTAATTACCACTGTCTCACCTGTCTCCTCGTCGGTGAAGGGTTCTTCCCATGTGTGCCAGCTCTTGTACATCCCTATCAAAACGATGGCCTTGCATTCTACCCAGTCGTCATCAAGCAACCACTGTTTGTCCTCAGCCTGCAAGAGATGAAGACCATAGCCATGAAACAACAATTGTATCAATACGAACTTGAATTCGTCGTTGCCGCTTCGCATCTGCTCAAGCAGGACCTTTACACATTGTTCTGGGTTTTCAAGAACATTCAGTCCCAACTTTGACAATTCTTCACCATCAGCTTCGTGGATACATTCTAAGAAATACTGTTCTTTGTCCATAATAATTTGTTCTATTTTATTTCATTACCTATAATATAGCAATATCGGGAGAAAAATTCAAAACTTGCACCAACTTTTTTTCTCACTTCACCATCTCCTCCAACTTCTCCCATACACGAACCATAGCCAGTGTATCGAGGTGGCAGTAGGCAAGCAATGCTTCGCGTGCCTCATGGGCCTCATCGGACGGCATGTCCTTTATCTTGGGGAAGATGGTCATGGCATGGCCTCCGTTCTGTACAAGTGGGTTGAGGTTATGGTAGTTCAGTTCCTCATTGTCGGGGAACAGGGCGGGTAGCACGCTCTTGATGCTGAACGAGCCACCCATAGCTGGGGTGTAGCAGTGCCCATCACGGAAGGGCAACAAGAGGTCGATGATATTGCCGTGAAGGTTCATCAAGTGGGTAGCAAGGTCGGGGTATGCCTCGGCCATCTCCTTGATGCGTCCCTTCTCGAAGGGGTCGTTGTAGGCCATGATGCAACTGTTCATCGGGATGTCGCGGCAGAGCGCCTCGGCCAATGCGCGACGCGGGTCGGTGCCATCGCTGGGAGCAAGGAAAGCTGTATGCTTCAATTCTCCACCCTTGTGCTCGATATAGTGCAGCGAGTACTGGAAGGTGATCTGCTGGTAGGGTTTGGTGCCGTCAAACTGGGGCAACACCTGTTGCATGGTCTCGAAGTCGAGGAAGTAGAGCGGATAGGTCACCTTATCCAGGAACTCTTGTATGCCCTGCTTGTCGATATGCTCGGTGCCGTTGAGTGTGCACTCTACCTGTACCTGCTGCTTGGCGTTGAGTTTGTCGTGACGCACATCCTCGAAGGTCACCTTGCCTTGGTCAAAGAGTTCAAACTTCTTCTTTGCACTCATGCGGTAGAGGTCAAACACGGTGGTCTTGTCGTTCTCCAAGTCGAGTCCTACCTGATGGGTACAATAACTCCAGAAGGCACACTGATAGGGGTCGCTGCAATGCATGCCGATGCTCTTCTGAGGCTCGTCGCTCTGCAATACCGTGTGGGCCAAGCGTTGCTGGGTGGGAACTTTCAGGTATTCGTTCTCTACCAACTCCTGCATATTGATGACGTTGAACAGTTGCTGCACATCCAAGTCGCCTTGACGCACGTAGTCGCTATTGAGCGTCACCAGATAGGTGCCCGTCACCTTCACGCCGCACTGCACGAGTACCCATTTCTGGAAGGCGATATCCTTGGCATACTTCTCTACCTTGTCCACCAGCTCCTTGCTCATCGTTGCCACATCGGCCATGTGGCTGGTCGTGCTCTTCACCTCGTAGATGGCCCATCCATCGGGTGTCTTGCGCAGGATATCCACGGCGCAGTAGTTGCTTCTTGTACCATCGTTGTAGCTGAACGAAGCCTCACAGATTACCTCGGTGCCGCGAAGCATCTCCTCGCGTGTCTTCGCGATCATGGCATTCATGTCGAGACGTTCGTCCTTCATGGTGGTGACCTCCACGAAGTCGCCAAAAAGTCCCATGGCAAGGTCGCCCACCACATTGCCCTCGGCAAAGCGGGCCTCGACACCGGCATCTACGGTTGCCTCATCGGGCTTGTTTACACTGAGCCACAATGACTTCGGGCACTGGCAATAGCGGGTATATCTTGATTTGGATAGTGAAGTCTTCATCGTGTCTGTCTGGCGATTGCCTATACATCGCGAGGTATTAGAATCTGTTTCTAAATTACCGTTTATATGTTAAGAATCTGCTTTTCGGTTTATTTGAGGTTCTTAACACCTCTCAGCTAAACTCGAAATAATTTTAAAACAGATTCTTTGTCTTTTCTATGCTGCAAATATAGTAAATACTTGAATAAATTCAAAGTCTGCGTCCGAAATCAGCTACCGACGAGCAGTATAACATAGCGTAAGTTCGATATAAGAAATCATTTAACAATAACATCTAACTAACTGTCCCTCTGTTTATAGAGGGACGAGCCCATAGGGCGGAGGGAGTTCCAAACGAAGTGCGGAGTGTTAATAATACAGATCTTTTTACTACGCGCTACGCTTGTAACGCCCCCGCCTCTTCGAGGCAC
>JAZONI010000069.1:0-8891 GCA_045654445.1 Bacteroidaceae bacterium
TGCTAAGTACGTTCTCGGTGAGAAGGATCGCGTACTCGCAGTATGTGATGCTCTCGAGAAGGGCGACTACGAGACCGTAGGTGCCAAGATGTACGAGACACACTGGGGCATGAGCAAGGACTACGAAGTAAGCTGCGTAGAACTCGACTTCCTCGCTGAGGTAGCCAAGGAGTGCGGCGTAACAGGTTGTCGCGTAATGGGTGGCGGCTTCGGCGGTTGCACCATCAACCTCGTTAAGGACGAGTTGTACAACAACTTCGTTGAGACCGCTAAGGAGAAGTTCACCGCTCAGTTCGGTCACGCTCCCCTCGTATACGATGTAGTAATCGGCGACGGCTCACGCAAACTTGACTAATACAACAGTCTGTATCCAAGCAGCGGGTGTGCAGTGCACACCCTCTTTTTTTATTTGCCTACTTATTTGGTTGTTATTGCTCCTGGCAGCGAACAAAGCGTATTCTACATTGGTTATGAACATGATTATGAACAATTTTATTATTTGCCGATATGAATACAACAAAAAAGAGTGGTAATACCGTTGCGATTATTACCATGTTCTTCATCTTCGCAATGATTGCGTTCGTCACCAACATGGCCGCACCTTTCGGAACTATTTGGGGATATAAATACGAGTGGGCCGGCATGATGGGTAATATGATGAACTTTGCCGCCTACTTCTTCATGGGTATCCCTGCCGGACGTATGCTCACCACCGTAGGCTACAAGAGAACAGCGTTGATTGCTCTCGCCATAGGTTTCATCGGATTGGTCGTACAGTATCTCAGTAGCATAGTAGGAGCCAATATCGCACTATTCAATGTAAACGGACAAGCAGTAGCACTCAACCTTATCATCTATCTGCTAGGAGCTTTCATCTGTGGATTTTGCGTGTGTATGCTGAATACAGTGGTCAATCCCATGCTCAACATCCTCGGCGGTGGCGGCAACAAGGGCAATCAGTTGGTACAGACCGGTGGTTCGCTCAACTCACTGACAGGCACCCTCACTCCCTTACTCGTCGGGGTATTGGTTGGCACCGTAACCTCACAGACAAGCATGAGCAACGTAGCGCCATTGCTCTTTATCGGCATGGCAGTATTTGCACTGGCCTTCTTTATCATCAGTTTCGTCAACGTCCCCGAGCCTGCCCTCCATCGTGCACGCTCAGGACGCACTAGATACGAGCACAGCGCATGGAACTTCCGTCACTTCGTTTTAGGAGCTATCGCCATCTTCTTCTATGTAGGTTTAGAGGTAGGCATCCCCAATGAAATGCTCTTCTACATCAATAGCCTCGGGTTTGAGGGGTCAGCCACCATTGCTGGATTCCTAGCAGCCACCTATTGGTTCTTGATGCTTATCGGCCGCTCCCTCAGCTCGGTCATCAGCAGTAAGGTTTCGACACGCACGCAATTGATTACTGTATCATCAGTAGCCATCGTACTGCTGCTCATCGCCATCTTCCTCCCTGCCAGCATAGAGATGACAGTCAAAGGTGGACAAGTACCACTTAAATGTGCCTTCATTGCGGCATGCGGATTGTGTACCTCGGTCATGTGGGGTGCCATCTTCAACCTCTGCGTTGAAGGATTAGGTAAATACACCGAACAAGCATCAGGCATATTCATGACTCTCGTGGTCGGTGGCGGTATCATGCCGCTAATACAACACAATGTGCTGGCACTGAACATCGGCTATATCCCTAGCTATTGGATTGTAGTAGCCATGCTTTGCTACATGCTCTACTATGCTCTGGTAGGTTGCCACAACGTAAATAGAGACATCCCTGTAGAATAACAGACAGTACTAAAGGGTGGGAGTTTTCCACCCTTTAGTGCCTATATTCTTTCTCGCAGAGAAGATTCCGTTAAATATATTTATAAAATACTCCATTTTTTAGTTCTTATCGTTACTTTTTTGTACCTTTACAAGATAAAATGGCAAAATAGGCATAAATTGCTGTAAGCCATTGAAGTCAGCACTTCCGAGTGCCATAGGAAAGACAACAAAAAAACAACATATAATGAATTACAAATGGAACTATCAAGCACCAACCGAGCAAAAAAATGCGGAAGCTGATGCATTGGCCCAAGGGACGGGATTTAATCCCGCACTCTGCCATCTACTCATCGACAGAGGCATCAGGACGGTACAGGAGGCCAAATCATTCTTCCGTCCCAGTTTGCTAGAGTTGCATGACCCCTTCCTCATGGACGGAATGGATGCTGCCATAGCACGCATCAACAAAGCCCTAGGAAGCAAAGAGCGTATCCTCATCTATGGCGACTACGATGTTGATGGTACCACTGCCGTTGCATTGGTATACCGTTTCCTCGGACAGTTTACCACCAACATTGACTATTACATCCCCAATCGTTACAACGATGGCTATGGCGTTTCATTCAAGGGAGTTGACTATGCCAAGGAAACAGGCGTAAGCCTGGTCATCGTGCTCGACTGCGGTGTAAAGGCTGTGAACGAGATAGCCTATGCCAAAGAGTTAGGCATCGACTTCATCGTATGTGACCACCACGTACAAGACGAAATCTTGCCACCAGCCGTAGCCATCCTGAACCCCAAACTTATCGGTTCAAACTACCCCTACCCTCACCTCTCGGGCTGTGGCGTGGGATTCAAACTGATGCAGGCTTTTGCCAAAGACAACGGCATAGAGTTCAGCCAACTCATCCCCTACCTTGACCTGGTAGCAGTGAGCATCGCTTCAGACATCGTACCCATCATGGGCGAGAACCGCATACTTGCCTATCATGGTCTGCGCCAACTGAACCACAACCCCAGTATAGGCCTGAAAGCCATCATTGAGGTGTGCGGACTGAATGACAAGGAAATCAAGATTAATGATATCATCTTCAAGATAGGTCCGCGCATCAATGCTTCGGGACGCATACAAACAGGTAAAGAGGCCGTTGACCTACTCACCGAGAAAGACTATGCCAAGGCATTGACTCTGAGCAACCAGATTAACGAATATAACGAGGCCCGCAAAGACTTGGACAAATCCATGACCGAGGAGGCCAACCAAATTGTCGACAGCCTCGAAGGGCTAGCCGACAAACGCTCTATCGTGCTCTACAACGAGGAGTGGCACCGCGGTGTCATCGGTATCGTTGCTTCGCGCCTGACCGAACTATTCTACCGCCCGTCAGTGGTGCTTACCAAGACAGGAGATATCGCCACAGGATCGGCACGCTCGGTGGCCGACTTCGATGTATACAAAGCCATTGAGAGTTGCCGCGACCTATTAGACAATTTCGGCGGACATCCCTATGCTGCAGGACTCTCACTCAAAGCAGAGAATGTTGAAGAATTTGCCCGACGATTCGAAGAATATGTGGCCGAGAACATACATCCCACACAGACAGATGCCATCATACACATCGATGAGGAGATATCCTTCAAGGACATCTCGATGAGACTCTACAACGACCTCAAGCGCTTCGAGCCCTTCGGTCCCGACAACCAGAAGCCCATCTTCTGCACACGCCATGTGTTCGACTTTGGCACAAGCAAAGTGGTCGGACGAAATCAAGAGCACATCAAACTTGAACTCGTCGACAACAGTTCAAGCCACGTCATGAACGGCATCGCCTTCGGACAAAGTTCACAAGCCCGCTACATCAAGTCCAAGCAGGCGTTTGACATTTGTTACACAATAGAGGAGAATAGCCACAAACGCGGAGAGATACAACTGCAAATCGAGAGCATCAAACCCTATACCGAGTCATAATGACAAACTACACGGAGATACTTCGCGAATACTTCGGCTACGAATCATTTCGTAGCATCCAAGAAGATATCATCCGTAGCATTGGCAGCGGACGCGACACTCTCGGTCTAATGCCTACCGGTGGCGGAAAGAGCATCACCTTCCAGGTGCCGGCACTGGCCAAGGAGGGAGTATGCATCGTCATCACTCCGCTCATAGCCCTGATGAAGGACCAAGTGAGCAAACTACGCGAGCGAGGCATCAAGGCTACCGCCATCTATTCTGGCATGAGCCGCGACAGCATCATCACGGCCTTGGACAACTGCATCCTCGGCGGATATAAATTCCTTTATGTATCCCCCGAGCGTCTCAGTTCCGACATCTTCCTCATCAAACTGCGCCGTATGCAAGTGAGCTTCATCACCGTAGATGAGAGCCACTGCATATCGCAATGGGGATATGACTTCCGCCCCTCATACCTCGCCATTGCCGACATCCGCAAGCAACTGCCCCATATACCCATCCTTGCCCTCACAGCCACGGCCACGCCCGAAGTTGTGAAAGACATACAGCAGCGCCTACTGTTCCGCGAGGAGAACGTATTTCGCATGAGTTTCGAGCGCAAGAACCTCAACTACATCGTACGTCCTACCGAGAACAAAGACAATGAGATGCTGCATATCCTACAGCGCGTAGAGGGAACGGCTATTGTCTATGTACGCAACCGTGACCGTACACGCGAGATTGCCAACCTGCTCAACACCTATGGCATCAGCGCCTCGCACTATCATGCCGGGCTCGACACACGCGACAAGGACAAGCGCCAGCAACTATGGACCCAAGGCACGACCCGCGTGATGGTGGCCACCAACGCCTTTGGCATGGGTATCGACAAAGCCGACGTGCGGCTAGTCATCCACTACGAAATGCCCGACTCGCCCGAAGCCTATTACCAAGAGGCCGGACGCGCAGGCCGCGATGGACATACGGCTTATGCCGTACTACTCTATGCGCCAGACGACAAGCGCAGATTGTCGCGTCGCGTGAGTGACAACTTCCCCGAGAAGGAATTTATTGTCAATGTCTACGAGCGCCTAGGCTACTACTACCAGATGGCTGTAGGCGACGGCGAAGGATGCCGCTACGACTTCAACCTCGGCGAATTCTGCCAAGCTTATCATCTCCCCTTGACACAAACTGAGAGTGCCCTCCGTCTGCTCACCCAAGCGGGCTATATCCGCTACGAAGAAGAAGAGGAGCATACCTCGCGCCTCCGCTTCACCATCACACGCGACGAACTATATAGCCGTTACGACATCAGCGAGACCTCTGACCAAGTCATCCGCAACCTACTCCGCCTCTATAGCGGCGTGTTCAGCGACTATGTTTTCATCAGCGAGAAAGACATCAGCGAAGCCAGTGGCATCGACCTCGAGCCCCTCTACGAATCACTGCTCGGACTGAGTCGCGCGCGCGTGATACATTATATACCTCGACGCACTTGTCCGTCGGTCACCTTTGCACATAAGCGCATCAGCACCGAGAAGGTTGTCATCCCCCCTACTGTCTATGAAGAGCGCAAGGCAAAGTATGCCGTTCGCATAGAGGCCATGAAGGAATATGTGTTGGCCGAGAACGAATGTCGCAGCCTCATGCTACTGCGCTATTTCGGCGAGCATAGTGCCCAGCCTTGCCGCCAGTGCGACAATTGCCGCCAAAGACGTATCCACCCACCACACAGCACTACGCTACAACAAAGTTGCGAGGTATTACTCACCCTTCTTTCTGATGGCAATGTCCACTCTATGGAGGAGTTCCAGCAATTACCCATCCCTCCCGAACAGCATAAGGCACTACTCAGATATATCGTTGAGGAAGAGATTGCCCATATCTGCGACGGCATGCTAAGACTCGCATAGCACACTTATCTATCACAGATGGAAATAGAATCCTCATTTAAGTCTATTTCCTAAACATTTTCCCATTATTTGCAATCTATTTATATACTAAATATTTTGCTCATATGTATTACTTATGGATTCTTTTGGCAGTTTCATTCACCATGTCTGCTGTGGGTTGGATTTACTTTATCTATTTCTTCAGTGTGGGCTATGGCCTTTCCATTTCGGCCTTGAGCATAGCCACAGCCCTCATTTTCCATGATATCATCACGTGGCCAGCCCTGCTCCTATGTACAGTGTTGTTCATCTATGGCATACGTTTATCCCTCTTCCTCTTATGGAGAGAGAAGCGGTCGGCATCATACAAGAAGATTCTATACCAACCCGACAACACGACGAAGAGGCCCGCATGGGTGATGTGGATGATATGGATAGCCTGCGCACTGCTCTACGTAGGGCAAATCAGCCCTGTCACCTTTTACCTCCTAAACCTGGGGAAAGGACTCTCCGTAAGTGGCCCATGGATGTGGACAGGCGCCATCATTGCTGCGACAGGCGTAGCCATAGAGATGATTGCCGATGCACAGAAAAGTGCAGCCAAGAGGGTCAATGCCCACCGATATGTCGACACTGGGCTCTACCGCCTCGTGCGTTGTCCCAACTACTTCGGTGAGGTAATGATGTGGACTGGCAGTTTCATCATCAGTTTCGGCGCATGTTGCACGATAGGGCAATGGGTAATTGCCTCTCTCGGTTACCTGGGCATAGTATATGTCATGTTTAGCGGTGCCTACATCAAGAGGACACCGCTTATCATCCCCTTTGTCCCCATCTATAGCGTCACCAGATATGCTTGGCTAAAGGCATAAGCACACTACCACATCCCCTGATATCTTCACTAAAAGTGTGAAGATTTTTACGATCCATAGCAAATAAACAGCGATTATCTTCTATTTTAGACAGGCTTTACTGCCATAATCGTTGGTTTATTCGCTTGCATTTCATACCTTTGCACAAAATTTATTATTTTTTAACCTAAAACGACAACATTATGTGGAGAAAATTTTGCGGCTGGCTGTTGAAAGTCATGGGATGGACAGTAGACAACACAACTGTCGTACCTGAAGACAAGTGTATCATTCTAGGCGTGCCGCACACTTCGGGATGGGATTTTGTCATTTCGTATCTTTTCTATACCTCTATAGGCGGCAGTGCCAAGGTAATGGTGAAGAAGGAGTTCTTCTTCTGGCCCTTAGGAGGACTGCTGCGTAAACTGGGCGGACTACCTGTAGACCGCAAGAATGCTACACGCCTCATGGTGAGCACCATACATGCGATGAAGGAGACAAAGGTATGTCACCTCGCACTGGCCCCCGAAGGCACGCGCAAGCCCATCAAGCGTTGGAAGACTGGTTTCCACACCATCGCCCGCGAGGTGGGTTGTTCAGTTTACATGGGCTACTTTGACTGGGGCACCAAGCACGTTGGATGGGGCAAGAAGGTCGAACTCACCGACGATGCCCGTGCCGACATGCAACGTATACAAGAGATGTACGAGGAGATGCACCTCGTAGGCAAGCATAAAGAGAATTACATAACTCATTAATATAAACCCAAACTATGATCCAACTCTACAAGCGCATGCAACGCATGAGGGAAAACTATGTGGATACCCTCGCCAAACTTTACGAATATGCAACAACGGCATATGCCAAGAACCAATACACACAGTGGTACAACACCAAGGAGGGGGGATACACCTACCATGAGTTCAAGCAGAAGTGCGACAGCATCTCTAAGGTGCTGACCCAATATGGCATCGGCGCAGGCGACAAGGTAGCCATCTTCGCGCAGAGCATGCCCAATTGGTCGGTAGCGTTCTACAGCACCTCACCCTTTGGCCGTATCGCCATCCCCATCCTCCCCGACAGCTCTGAGAATGAGGTGACTAACATCATCAACCACTCAGAGAGTAAGGTGATGTTTGTATCACAGCGTTTGGCCGGTAAGTTGAGCCAGGAGGTGAAGGATAAGATGATACTCATCTTTGACCTCGACACCTTGGAGATCATCAAGGCCGATGAGGAGAAGTTCACCTGTGACGGACGCACCAGCGTGCCTACCCCCGACGACATCGCTACCATCATCTATACCTCTGGTACTACAGGTAGCGCCAAGGGCGTAGTGCTCAGCCACCGCAACCTGACATCGAATGTCATCACCTGCTACCACTCGTGCAAGCGCACCGAGAAGGACCGCTGGCTCAGCGTGCTCCCCATGGCACATACCTTGGAGATGACGCTCGGTATGCTCTACCCCATGTATTGCGGTGCTACGGTATACTATTTGCCCAAACCCCCTGTAGCCTCGCTCTTGCTCAAGGCTATCAAGATAGTGAAGCCTACCACCATGCTCACCGTGCCCATGATTATCGAGAAGGTATATAAGGGCAGTGTGCTCCCCACCATACAGAAGAGCCCTGCGCTCAGTTGGATGAACGAGCACATGAACGGACTGATGTGCAAGATTATCGGTATGAAATTGAAGAAGACCTTCGGCGGACACATGACATTCTACGGTATCGGTGGTGCCAAACTCGACCCCGAAGTAGAACGCTTCCTCCTCAAGGCTGGCTTCCCCTATGCCATCGGATACGGCCTGACAGAAACCTCTCCCCTCTTGGGATATGCCATGCATGGCTGGCGTGCGGTAGGCTCATTCGGATACCCCGTTTATAACGTGCAGCTCAAGCTACACAATGTAGACCCCAAGACAGGCGAGGGCGAAATCGTGGCCAAGGGTCCCAACGTGATGCTCGGATATTATAAGGATCCCGTGCGCACGAAGAGCGTATTCACCGAAGACGGCTGGTTCCGCACCAGCGACATCGCTACCGTAGACGAGAAGGGACGCTACTTCATCAAAGGCCGCAACAGCAACATGATCCTCGGCCCCTCAGGTGAGAATATCTACCCCGAAGAGATTGAGAACGTAATCAACAACGTGGAGGGCGTGAGCGAGTCTATCGTAGTAGAACGCGACGGCCGTCTCGTAGCACTCGTACAACCCATGGAGAACTATATCGAGTGGGACAACGAGAATGTAGACAAGATTTACGACTTCATCGAATCATGGAAGAAGAAGTTGCTTAAGGACGTGAACATGAACGTCAACAAGTCATCACAGGTAAGCTCTGTAGAGGTGATGAAGGAGCCCTTCGAGAAGACTGCCACACAGAAGATCCGCCGCTTCAAATATAAGGA
>JAZONI010000070.1:0-12340 GCA_045654445.1 Bacteroidaceae bacterium
TTGGAGATGCGAAGGTCTCCGCCGATACCCGAAAATATACTTTGAACACATATGTAAAGATACAAAAAAATATCGACGATAGCAAGCTAATACGTTATTAATCAATAAAGTGCGGAAAATATTTGTGTACAAAGATTAGCTATAAACAGAGGGACAGTTAGTTAGATGTTCTTGTTAAATGATTTCTTATATCGAACTTACGTTATTTAGATGCTTTCGGTGAAATTGTTCTCTGATGCGTCTGCCCTGCATCATAGGTGACTCTCGCGCTCAGCATCAAGGCGCAGCAAGATGGAGAGCAGGATGGTGAAACCCCATAGCGAGGAACCGCCATAACTAAAAAAGGGTAGTGGGATACCAATGACAGGGGCTAGGCCTATGACCATGCCGACATTGACAAATAGGTGAAAAGTAAGGATAGCGGCCAATGAGTAACCATAGACACGAGTGAAACGATGGCGCCCTTGCCGCTCGGCAATCATGATGATACGGATAATGAATACGGCATAGAGCAGCAGGATAAAGGTGCAGCCGATGAAGCCTTGCTCCTCGCCGATGGTGCAGAAGATAAAGTCGGTGTGCTGCTCGGGCACATAGTTGAGCTTGGTCTGCGTGCCATTAAGAAAGCCTTTACCCCATAAGCCGCCCGAACCGATGGCTATCTTTGACTGGTTGATGTTGTATCCTACGCCCGAAGGGTCGTCTTTGAGGCCGAGAAGTACCATGATACGCATCTGTTGGTGAGGTTGCAATTTGTCTACCAACAGGTTGCATGAATAGTAGAAGCCGAGCGAACCCAAAGCAAACAGGGAGATGAGCAGGTACGAAGCATTCCGTCTGAGTAGACATACATACAACAGGTGTATTGCCGTACATACACATAATATCAATTGTACGATACAGATGTCGAACGGAATCACGTGACGGGAGAAAAGATAGGCCAATAAGGTGCCTGCAAGATTGATACCTGCAATCCACCAGGCATGTGCCATGCGTTTGCCATATATGCCCACCATAAGGGACGTGATGAGGGGAATAAGAAGGAAGACAATGAACTGCCCCACATTGACAGGCATGGTGGCGAAGAAATTGTCGCCTTGTCCTATACCTATCACAAAATAGGCGACAGCACAAACGCCTACGACAAGCAGGCTCCCCGTCATCCCTTCACGATAGAGCACAAAGAAGAAGGCCAGATACACGAGTGCCGATCCTGTCTCATTCTGTAACACAATGAGTAACATGGGGACTACGATGACAGCGATCATCTTCACCACATCGCTGCGTTTCGACATGGAGAAACCATAGGTGCTCAACAAACGGGCCAAGCAGAGTGCCGTAGCAAACTTGGAGAACTCGGCTGGCTGTATACTGATAGGACCCAGCACAAGCCACGAATGGGAACCATTGATGTCGGGTGCTATGAAGATGGTGACAGCAAGCAATAATACGAAGACTGCATATATGGGATAGGCAAGCATCTCGTAATACTTGCGTTCAACACTGAGCAAGACGAAGGAGAGCACCACCGAACAGCCTATCCACACTAACTGCTTGCCTGTGTGTGTGCCGAAACGAAAGAAGTCGGGTTCACCGAAGTCGTAGGTCGCACCACAGATGCTGAGCCACCCGAATGTTACCAATACGAAATAAAGAAGGATGGTAAACCAGTCTACTGACTGCCACATATTAACGCGTCTGGTCGCCATAGTAAATTTTACGTTTCTGGATGTCATTAGCCTTTTTCTCACTGGCCTCACTCAATGTGCCGGTGAGATATTTCTCCATGATGAGTGCACCAATAGGTACACCATATACGGCTCCAAAGCCGCCATTCTCCACATATACGGCCACGGCAATCTTGGGGTCAGTCATCGGGGCGAAGCCCATGAACGCCGAATGGTCCTTACCTTTGTTCTGTGCCGTACCGGTCTTTCCGCATACCTCAATGCCAGGTAGGTTAGCCCCCACGCATGTACCATTGAGTACTGCCTCGCGCATACCCTGCACCACGGTCTCGTAGTGTTGCTTGTCGACCATCGTATATTTGGGTGTGGTGTAAAGGCTGTCAAGCGACTCACCCTGTATCTCCTTCACCACATGTGGAGGGATATAGTGTCCACGGTTGGCAATGGTGGCACCGAGATTGGCTATCTGCAAGGGAGTGAGTGTGACTTCACCTTGACCAATGGAGATAGAGATGATAGTCAAACCATTCCAACGTTTACCATACCACTTGTCGTAGAATCCTGCATTGGGGATGAAACCACGTGCCTCGCCGGGAAGGTCAATGCCCAGGCGGTATCCAAATCCCATGGATACCATGTGGTCCTTCCAACGGGTAAGTGCCTCTTGTGATGAACCATATCTCTCATCGCCAATCATGCGATAGAGTCCCCAACAGAAATAGCTGTTGCATGAAGTTGCCAAAGAGGGAACCAGAGCGGTGGGAGAGCTATGGGCATGGCAACCGACATGAAGTCCTTTGAAACGGAAACCGAGGGTACAGGGAAATGACGTTGTGGGAGTGATAATGCCCTCCTGTAGGAAAGTTAGTGCCTGTGAAGTCTTGAAAGTCGATCCTGGAGGGTAGGTGCCTTGAATGGCACGGTTGAGCAGTGGCTTCTGTGTATCTTTGGATAGCAGGCGGTGATTTTCACCACGCTGACGCCCCACTAACATCTGAGGAGAGAATGTGGGTGACGAAGCCATACATAGCACCTCGCCAGTGGAAGGTTCTATGGCAACAACACTACCAATCTTATTCTGCAACAGGCGCTCGGCAAGAGCCTGGAGCTCAATATCAATACTCAGCGTAAGGTTCTTGCCAGGCACAGAAGGAACATCCTTCGCTCCATCCAGATAGCGTCCTTGCACACGGCCATGAGCATCACGCAGAAGCACCTCTTTACCCTTCTCGCCACGCAACTGTTTCTCATAGAAACTCTCAATACCCTGCTTGCCGATGAAGTCACCTTGCACATAATAGTCATCGTCAGCAATATTCTTCTTTGATACCTCACCCAAGTCGCCAAAAAGGTGCCCCGCTACGGGATAGTTGTATTGGCGGATGGCACGGCGCTGGATGGAGAAACCTTGGAATTTGTACAGCTGCTCCTGAAACATGGCGAAATCCTCCGCTGTGAGCTGGCTCAGAAACAGCTGGTCGGTATAGGATGAATAGCCAGGATTGAGGCGGCGATTCTTGACATCGGCCATGCGTTTGTCGAAAAACTCACGGGTGATACCCAAGGATTGGCAGAAAGTCAGCGTATCAAGGTCCTTGACATTACGCATGCAAACCATCACGTCATAGGCTGGCTGGTTAGATACAAGGAGCTTTCCCGTCCGATCGTACATCACGCCTCGCGAAGGGTACACTGTTTTGTTAAGAAAAGCATTGGAATCCGCACGACTCTTATAGTCATCATTGAGCACTTGCAGGCTGAATAGGCGGCCAATGTACACAAAGACGATGGCAAGTACAATACCTACGATGACAAATTTTCGGTTTTCGTACCGATAATCATTATTCATCTTTGAGATTTACAATTTAGCAATTTACTATTTACAATTTATTTACAATTTAATTATTTGACAATTTATAGAAAACGGATACAGTCATAAAACCAGCAGACTGGAAATTAAATAGTAAATTGTCAAATAGTAAATTATCTTCATTTTTTATGGCGGATAAACTCTATGGGGACTATCAGCAGCATCGTCAACACTACACTGCATAAGATGCGTAGTGACAGATAACCAATGTGAGCAAAAGAGAAGGCCTCGAGCATAAACAGTGCTGCATGATGCAGAAGCAACCCAACAAAGGCATAGCGTATGAAGGGCCATATGCCTAAGGTGCGGATACTTGGCTCAAAGTTTTCAAACTCCTCACGAGGAGCAAACAAGCGTAGCAGAAGCATACGCAGAAAAGCCAACAGCACCGAGGCACCTGCATTGACCCCAGGTGTATTGCTGAAGATGTCAACAACCAACCCCAGGGTAAAAGCCAACAGCATCAAGGGGATAGGTTTGACATCTTTATCCATCACCAAGATAAGGTAGATATAAAGGAAAGGAGTAGCCAACCCAAACAGGCAGATATGATTGAGCAATAATACCTGCACAAGAACTAACCCTACAAACCAGGCCATACGAGTAAGAATCTTTTCCATGCCTACTTCTTCTTAGGTTTTAATGATTCCTCTAAAGTCTCCAATTCATCAGCATCCATCTTGCGCATGACAAACGCGTAGTTTAACTGGGAGAACTGTGTGCTTAATGCTACCTTGAGCGTCATGTAAAGTCCATCTGCCGAAGGATACAGTTCTTCTACCTTACCTACCATAATGTTCTCAGGGAAGAACGACGAACTGCCACTAGTGACAATGCTATCACCCACAGCCACTGCGGAGTATCGAGGAAGGTCATGCAATATGGCATAGCGGGCATCACCCCCATTCCAGGAAAGATAGCCTATGTCGTTAGCCCCCATGACTTTACAGCTAATGCGGCTACTGCTGTTTAGCAAAGGCATTACCAACGAATAGTGTTCTGTACATTTATATATCACGCCTACAACACCATCAATGCCCATCACGCCCATATCGGGTTCTATCCCATCAAGGGTGCCTCGATCAAGCGTAATATAATTATTTGCACGATTGATAGACTTGTCAATGACCCGTGCTGGAGTGATGGCATAGCCAGACCGATGTACTCGTTGCACTGTCTCGACTTCAGCCAAGCTGTCAAGGCTATATTGAGATACCAGAGACTCCAACTCCACTACGCGTTGTTGCAACTCTGCATTATGCGTAGCCAAACGGTCATTCACTTCTGCCAAACTGAAATAATAGGTCACCTTGTCACGTCCACTGATAAGACGCGAAGTCACATCATTGGCCGTAGAGAGATAGACACTGCCTTGGAAGTTATTGTAGGAAAACAACAACACAAAGCAAATAATCTCTAAAACGACAAAAAGTATCCAGTGGAGATGCTTATATAGGAACTGAATGATATTATTCACAGATATAAAGGTTGAGAGTTGAGAGTTGAGGGATGAAAGAGACCAACCGGCTGGTTCGCTAAACTCTCAACCCTCAACCCTCAACTCAAAACATACATTATCGCATCAAGAAAGAGAAGCGGTCAACATTTTTCAGTGCGATGCCCGTACCACGCGCTACGCAGTGCAAGGGGTCATCGGCCACATGGAAAGATATATTGATCTTGTCCTGTAAACGCTTGGCCAAGCCACGGAGCAGTGCACCACCACCAGCCAGATAAATACCATTTTTGATGATATCGGCATAGATTTCGGGCGGAGTCTCCTCAAGCGCATTGAGCACGGCGTTCTCAATCTTCGCGATTGACTTGTCCAGACAGTGCGCTATCTCTTGATAGCATACAGGCACCTCCATGGGTAATGCGGTAATCTTGTTCGGGCCATGCACGATGTACTCTTCTGGAGCATCCTCCTCAAGGTCGGTCAAGGCAGAGCCTACGTGTATCTTGATACGCTCGGCCATGCGCTCGCTGACTCTCAGGTTGTGCTGTCGACCCATATACTCTTGGATATCAGCAGTAAAGTCATCGCCCGCTACACGGATAGAGCTGTTCTTCACGATACCGCCGAGCGAGATTACGGCAATCTCGGTAGAACCACCACCTATATCTACTACCATGTTGCCTTCGGGGGCCTCTACGTCGAGACCGATACCTACAGCAGCAGCCATAGGCTCGTAGATAAGGTAGATGTCACGTCCACCGGCATGCTCTGCCGAGTCACGCACAGCACGCAACTCTACTTCAGTACTGCCTGAAGGCACACCAATCACCATACGCAATGAGGGAGTCACAAGGCGTGAACGTGTATTCACCATCTTAATAAGCCCACGCATCATCTGCTCACAGGCATTAAAGTCGGCAATCACTCCATCGCGCAGTGGACGGATGGTTCTGATGTTCTCATTTGTTTTCTCGTGCATCAGTTTTGCACGGCCACCCACCGCAATCATCTTGTCGGTGCGACGGTCGAGGGCCACGACAGAGGGCTCATCTACCACGATCTTACCATTGTGTAAGATGATGGTGTTGGCCGTACCGAGGTCCATCGCTATTTCTTGTGTAAAAGAGAAAAGTCCCATGTTTGATAATTCTAGATTGGAAGACCCACCCCAACCCCTCCCTCTATGGAGGGGCTTTGCGAACATCGCGGAGCCTTCTCCCCCATAGAGGGGGAGATGCCCAAAGGGCAGAGGGGGTCTATTATGATTAGTGTTTGAAATGACGGAAACCAGTGATTACCATTGCCACATCATTGTCGTTGCAGTACTGCACAGACTCTGCGTCGCGCACTGAGCCACCGGGCTGGATAACAGCGGTAACACCTGCCTTGTGGGCGATCTCCACGCAGTCGGGGAAGGGGAAGAAGGCATCGCTAGCCATCACTGCACCCTGGAGGTCGAAGCCAAAGCCCTGAGCCTTCTCGATAGCATGCTTCAATGCATCTACACGTGAGGTCTGACCTACACCGCTAGCAAGGAGTTGCTTACCCTTGGCGAGTACGATGGCGTTGCTCTTGCTGTTCTTCACAATCTTGTTGGCAAAGAGCATATCCTCAATCTCCTCTGTTGTAGGAGCCTTGGTGGTAGCAGTCTTGCAATCCTCGGCAGTCTCAGTCTTGAGGTCGCGATCCTGTACGAGCACACCATTGAGCACTGAGCGGAACTGCTGACGGGGGAGTTCGTTGCTCTTGCGCACGAGGATGATGCGGTTCTTCTTCTGTGTGAGAATCTCGAGTGCGTTCACGTCATAGTCGGGAGCGATGATTACCTCGAAGAAAATCTTGTTGATCTCCTCTGCTGTATCCTTGTCGATGACGCGGTTAGTGATGAGCACACCACCGAATGCTGACACGGGGTCACCAGCCAAAGCGTCGGTCCAAGCCTCGAGCAAGGTGTTGCGTGAAGCGAGACCGCAAGCGTTGTTGTGCTTGAGGATAGCAAAGGTAGTCTCGTCAAATTCGTCGATGAGGTCTACAGCCGCATTGATGTCGAGCAGGTTGTTGTATGAAATCTCCTTACCGTGGATTTGGTCGAACATGGCTTCGAAGTCACCGTAGAAGTAACCCTTCTGGTGAGGGTTCTCACCATAGCGCAATGCCTTGGGGTGGTTCACAGCCTTGCGGAACATTGAGCCCTCGCCACCGTCGAAGTAGTTGAAGATGGCAGAGTCGTACAATGAAGATACGCCGAATGCCTCCTTGGCAAACCATACGCGCTCCTCGAGGGTGGTCTGAGCACCCTTGTTGCGGAGGATGTCAGCCAATGCTGCATACTGGTCCTTGCTGGCTACGATAACCACGTCCTTGTGGTTCTTGGCAGCAGCACGGATGAGTGAGATACCGCCTATGTCGATCTTCTCGATGATAGCCTCGTGCGAAGCGCCTGATGCTACAGTAGCCTCGAAGGGGTAGAGGTCTACGATCACAAGGTCGATCTCGGGGATTTCGTAGTTCACCATCTGCACCTGGTCGCTTTCAAGGTCGCGACGGCCGAGGATACCACCAAACACTTTGGGGTGCAAGGTCTTCACGCGGCCACCGAGGATTGAGGGATAGCCTGTAAGGTCCTCTACGCGCTGGCAGGGAACGCCCAACGACTCGATGAACTCCTGTGTTCCACCTGTAGAAAGCAACTGTACGCCCTCCTTATGGAGCGTGGTAATGATCTCATCCAATCCGTCCTTGTGGAATACCGACACAAGGGCAGTTTTCATTCTTTTGTTGTCCGACATTATTCTAGTTTTTAGTTATTATTTGATTCTACACTTTAAGGGTACAAAGATACGAATAAACGAGCGAAAACATATCAAGCTTGCTTGAATATTTTTCAAAGCGAGTGCAAGTATCTTTGCGATTTTTGCAAAGTTAGCATATATACATATAACTCCCCTATAAATACGGCATAAAAAAAATATAAAAATCACCAAACAGCAAACAAAAACAAGCAGGCATCCATAGAGACATGCCTACTTGTAAGAATAGCCAATCAAATGAAGGCTAATCCGTGCATCCTGCCCTCCTTAAAAGTCCAACGATAACTGTCCATCACCTAACAGATTGTAACTCATACGGTGATAGGGGGTGAGGCCATGCTCCTTGATGCCAGCGCGATGCTTGGCTGTAGGATACCCCTTATTATGATTCCAGTCGTAGTGGGGAAACTCCTCGTGCAGGCGGTTCATATAATCATCGCGGTAGGTCTTGGCAAGGATCGAGGCTGCGGCAATGTTCATGAGTTTACCGTCGCCCTTGACTACTGTCTCATGGGGTGTGCTCCCATAGGGTTTGAACTTATTCCCATCTACCACAATATGTTCGGGTCGGATAGCCAAGCCGTCGAGGGCGCGGTGCATGGCAAGGATAGAGGCATTGAGAATATTGATTTCGTCAATCTCCTTGGCCGTCACGATACCGAGTGCCCACGCCAATGCATCGCGCTCAATATCTTCGCGCAGTGCGTAGCGTTGCTTCTCGGTGAGTTGCTTCGAGTCATTGAGCAGGGGGTGCGAGTAGTCAGGCGGGAGTATCACCGCTGCGGCATACACATCGCCAGCCAAACAGCCGCGGCCAGCCTCATCGCAACCCGCTTCAATAAGGTTGGGGTAAAGACAAGGTTTCAATGGAGAGTTCATCATTCAAAATTCAGAATTAATCAGAACATCTTCCTCACCCTATCCACGGCGGCTACGAGGGCATCGACGTCGGCCATCGTATTGTACAGGGCAAACGAGGCGCGTACGGTTCCGGGGATGCCCATGCGCTGCATCAGGGGCTGGGCGCAATGGTGACCGGTGCGTACGGCAATGCCGAGACGGTCGAGCAAGGTGCCAAGGTCTGAGGGATGTATATCTCCGACATTAAATGAGATGACAGCTCCGCGTTCTTCGGCTTCGCCAATGATGCGCATGCCGGGAATCTCGCGCAAGCGCTGCAAGGCATAGTCGGTGAGTGCCTTCTCGTGAGCTGCAATATTCTCAATACCAAGTGCCGACACATAGTCAAGGGCACGGGCAAAGGCGGTAGTACCTATGTAGTCAGGCGTACCCGCCTCGAACTTATAGGGGAGTTCGTTGAAGGTGGTGCGCTCGAACGATACAGTCTGTATCATCTCTCCACCGCCCTGATAGGGAGGCATGCGGTCGAGCCATTGCTCCTTGCCATAAAGCACACCGATGCCTGTAGGGCCATAGATCTTATGTGCGCTGAAGGCATAGAAGTCGGCATCGAGTGCCTGCACATCGACTTTGATATGGGGCACGCCCTGCGCACCATCGACGGCAAAGGGCACATCATGTTCGTGGGCGATGCGTATCATCTCCTTGATAGGATTGACCGTACCCAAGACGTTGGACACGTGCATTACCGACACCAGACGGGTGCGCTCGTTGAAGAGGGCCTTGTAGGCATCGAGGCATATCTCACCTCGGTCGGTGATGGGAATCACGCGCAGACGGATACCCTTGCGTGCTTCGAGAAGTTGCCAAGGCACGATGTTGCTATGGTGTTCCATGGTGGACACGATGACCTCATCACCCTCATGCAAAAAGGCTTCGCCAAACGACGACGCCAGCAGGTTGAGAGCCTCGGTGGTTCCACGCGTGAAGATGATCTCGCTGGCCGAGGCGGCATTGATAAACGAACGTACGCGCTCGCGCGAGGCTTCGTGCAATTTGGTGGCTTCCTGTGAGAGAAAATGCACACCGCGGTGCACATTGGCATTCACCGAATAGTACTCTTCGGTGATGGCATCGACCACCATACGGGGCTTCTGCGTGGTGGTTCCATTGTCGAGATACACCAGCGGCTTGCCATATACCTGGCGGCTGAGGATAGGGAAATCGGCACGGATAGCGTCTATATCGTATATCATCGTCTCACTCTCCTACATTTTATTTACATACACTGCAGTCACCGCACTTGCCCAGTTCGCCACGGAAACGCTTCTCTGCCAAGTGATGCAGACGGTCGCGCAGGGCCTCAAGACCTACTCCGTCAATCACCTCGCCTACGAAGGCCCGCATGAGGAGTTGGCGTGCCTCAACGAAGCTGATGCCGCGCTGCTGCATATAGAAGAGGGCATCCTCACTGAGTTGGCCTACGGTAGCACCATGGCTACACTTCACATCGTCGGCATAAATCTCGAGCTGAGGTTGGGTATACATGCGCGCCTGACGGGTGAGGCACAGGTTGCGATTGGTCTGCTGCGAATCGGTGTGCTGAGCCCCTTCACGTACGAGCACCTTACCCGCAAAGGCACCGGTAGCCTCATCGTCGAGCACATACTTATAGAGTTCATGACTGGTACAGTCGCTCACGGCATGGTCGATGAAAGTATGGTTATCTACGTGCTGCTGCTTGTCGGCAATCGCCATACCGCAGAGGTCGATATGTGCTCCGCGTCCTGCGAGAGTCACGCGTGTGGTGTTGCGTGTGGTACCTCCCACGAGGGTGATACCATTGACATGTACACGGCTATCAGCCTCTTGCTGCACATAGAGGTTGCTCAGGCGGGTAGTTCGGGGAGTAGACTCCTCGAGTTCGTAGAGTTCGAACGAAGCGCCACGACCAACAAACACTTCGATGACCTGTGTGGCAAGGAAGTCTACCTCGTCAGCCGTGTGGTCGCAAGCAAGGATGCGAGCCTGCGCATGGTCCTCTACGATAATGAGCACACGGCGGTTGGCCATGAAGTTGACATCGGCACGTAATATATTGACCAATTGTATGGGCTTCTCTACCACTACGTCCTTAGGCACATAGAGCAGCAAGCCGTCTTGTGCCAGCAGGGTATTGAGGGCAGTAACTGTATCCTCTTCGGTACGGGCAAGTTGACCATAGCGCTTGGCAACGAGTTCGGGATATTGTGCCGAGAGTTCCTTGAGACTACCAAGGATTACGCCCTCGGGCAATGCAGCCTTAGGCAAGACACGATTGTAGAAGGTATCGTTTACCACGAAGTAGAGCGAGGTACTCATATTGGGTACGTCGCACTTGAACACGTCGTAGGGGTTGACGGGGATGTCGAGGCGACCAATATTGAGTCCGTAGTCGGGAGCGAAGAGCGCCTCCACATCGGTATACTTGTAGTCCTCAACACGCTTCGTGGGGAAGCCCGACTGCTCCAAGTGGCGGTAGGCCTCATCGCGCAACGCATTCATCACCTCGCTGCTATGGCGAGCGATGAGGTCGCGACATTCACGGTAGAGGGTGAGGTATTGAGCCTCTCCCCCCGCCCTCCCCCGAAGGGAGGGGGCTTGCTGGCCTCGTGGAGTTATGTTATTATCATTGTTTATATTGTTCATATATGTATATGTCTGTTTTTGTCACCCTCCCTAGAGGGAGGGACGGGGTGGGTCTCCCTTACTCCACCTCCTTCTTTATCCAGTCGAAGCCGCGTTTCTCAATTTCAAGTGCCAGTTCGGGACCAGCAGTCTTCACGATGCGGCCCTTGTAGAGCACGTGTACCACATCGGGCTTAAGGTAGTCGAGCAGGCGCTGGTAGTGGGTGATGACGATGGTCGATGTTTCGGGAGTCTTCAGTTTGTTCACACCCTCGGCTACGATGCGCAAGGCGTCGATGTCGAGGCCCGAGTCGGTTTCATCGAGAATGCTGAGGCGGGGTTCGAGCATAGCCATCTGGAATATCTCGTTACGCTTCTTCTCACCACCACTGAATCCCTCGTTCACCGAACGGTTGGCCAATTTGCTGTCGAGTTCCACGAAAGCGCGTTTCTCACGCATCAGTTTGAGGAACTCGTTAGCAGCCAAGGGAGCCAGTCCGCGATACTTACGCTGCTCGTTGATGGCGGCACGCATGAAGTTGACCATGCTCACACCAGATATCTCTACGGGGTACTGGAACGAAAGGAACATACCCTCGTGGCTGCGGTCCTCGGGAGCCAGTTCGAGGAGGTTCTTTCCATTGAATGTCACTTCGCCCTCGGTCACCTCATAGGCGGGATGACCCACGAGCACATTGCTCAATGTGCTCTTACCCGAGCCGTTAGGACCCATAATAGCATGTACCTCACCGGGACGTACCTCGAGGTCAATACCTTTCAATATCTCTTTGCCATTGATGCTGGCATGCAAGTTCTTTACAGAAAGCATTGAGGACCCACCCCCAGCCCCTCCCTCTATGGAGGGGAGAACAGATTGCTCAATATATTGTTTTTCTGAATTCATATCTATAATCTAATTTATTAAATTTGTTTCCGCGATGCCCGAGTCCTCCCCCTAGAGGGGGAGTTAGAGGGGGTCTCCTTA
>JAZONI010000071.1:0-26185 GCA_045654445.1 Bacteroidaceae bacterium
TAATATACGTATACTTTTATGTTTGTTTTTTCCTTTCTTGAATAAATCCAAATCCATCACATACCCCACATACAGGTCGTGACTTCCGTGGATGAGTCCTACACCCGAGGTGAAGATTTCGTAGGCATAGCCAAACGTCACACTATTGATCTCTCCGCCAAGGAGAATGGCTACCGAGGTCATAGGGCTATAGGTAAGACCCGCGTAGTAGCGCTTCTCGTCATAGGTGTAGGTGCCTCGTACGGTGACATCGGCCCGCCAGGCTTGCAGGTCGGTCATCAGCTGTAGCGAGGGCTGTATGGATAATAACGGATTCTTTAGCTGAATATTGCATCCACCACAGAAATAATATGCACGGTCAATCTTTATCTCATTGGTTTCACCCAGTTCGATAACAGGTGCCGTGAGATGCATCACCGATAGTCCGGCATAGAATAAGGGGTGCGCATAGTGCACGCCTGCCGTGAGGTCAAGCCCCATACCATCAATCTCCGATGAGGGGAAAGCAGCATCGGCAGACTCCTCGGCCTCTACCTTAGAGCCGTCAAACTTCTGCTCCAGCGAACCGGCACTCACACCCATCGCCATACTGCCTCCCCATAGGTTGAAGCGGTAGGCATAGCCTGCAAAGAGACGCTGGTTAGTAAATAGACCGATGGACTCGTTATACAGATTGGCACTTATCGCCTGATTCTTCTTCTCGGTAGGCAATGCCATATCGGCACCGATGAGCATGGTTGTAGGCGCATTGGTATAGCCCGCCATCTGCATGGCATAGGTGCCATACATATTGAGACGCCCGCTCAGTCCCGCCACAGCAGGATTGTAGTAGCCCTGCACCGCCCAATAGTGCGTGAAGTGCGTATCAAACTGTGCCCGCACCCCTACCACGCTGAGCATAGCGTATAGTGTAAATATCCATTTTTTGATGCCCATCACCTATTCTAACGCCGTGTTGTCCGATTTAGTATATCATGTTATTAATCGTAGTTATTCATTCCACAGATTTCCCCATGTATCACGACGGTTATTCCCAAGTTGAGCCCCATCCTCTGAAGTATCGACTGTGGTATCATAAACCCCCATTACCATACTAGTGGCAACCATCTCCAAACTTTCGATATTCAGACTTTCCATTAATGGAATAATGTATGCTTGCTTTTTCATAATTCTATCCTTCACTTGACTAGAACTTTTTTTCCATTTAAAATATAGATACCCTTCTCCATTTTCAATACTTTGCGGCCTTGCAAATCATAAATGCCTTCTAAATAGTCAAATCCCAAGGATGGACGATTAATGCAGGTTTCACTTCCCACACTGATGCGGAAACCATTGCTCTGCAACTCTTTTGGGACAACACTAGCGGGAAGATATGCTTTATTTGCATTATTGAGAAATTTCCCGTCGAAGAGTTTAGCGGCATAAAGTCCCACTACACCATCTTGAACAGATAGCACATATCCTCCGCCTGAGACATACTCATTAGAAAGAGTTCCTTTAAGAAGGCTCTTAACGACCGCAGTTGCCTCGGAATGCATAAATGCATATTTTCCTTCATCACCCTTGAGAATTATTCCTGTTTCCTTAGGCAGTAGTCCTCGATGCTGAGTCATTACAATATATCCATCACCAACTTCTGTTGCCAAATAAGCCTCAACATTTGTGGGGATAGTAACATCTTTGTCTAAATACATTGTTGAGTAACCGACTGCAGAAATTTGCAGAGGAGTGTAGGCCGTAGATATTGTCGTCGGAATGATTTCTTTATAAATAGAAACAGGCTTCTGCCCTGATGCATAGCATGCAAAACGAGGGTCCGCTGAATAATATTTAATCCCTCTTCGAAATTCCTTGTTTTGAATAGTAGTTGTTCCATCTGCTATTGTTACTGTCCACAAATGCATATCTTGTTTAGGTGCCTGCATTGACAAACGATTATTGTCCTCAGGGCATGTCAAAAACTTACCACCATCCTCAAACATAAAAGAGCCATCGCTGTTCTTATGAAGAACAAACACGCGGGTATCTTCTGTTGGTGTTAAAGCATTATCATTAAATTCAACTTTTGTACTTACAGCACATGAGGCGCCATTTATAATCATATCTGCCGTAGATATGACCTTGCTGAATTCAGGACAGGCAATCACTACCCGATCCCCTTCTGCAAGTGCATTAACATCTGTTACCAATTCAAAGCAACCTACCTGCTCAAACACCGCATAAAGAATCAAGTCTTCTTTTATGTTTGTTATCGGGAATGTGACAATATCTGTTGAATTAGCCTCGCTTGCCCAACCTTTCATTTTAATATTCCCAGGATGCTCAACTGTTGGCAATGAATTCTCAGTAAGGTTATCATCATAAGGTATCAAAATATCGTTATCAGCATCAATAGCACCATTTATACTAAAAGATACTCGATAATAATCTACAATCTTTGTATAGGTAGCTTCAACAATATCGCTTGACTCAGCCTCTTTCACTGCAATAGCCTTAACAGTCGTGGTTTCGGTAATAGTAAATGGTGATGTATATACTTTGCCATTATCTACAGAAGGATTACTTCCATCTGTAGTATAGTATATGGTAGAACCATCGGGGTCATTAGTTATCTCTACCTCCTTGGACTCTATAAAGGTACATGAGGTAGGAAGAGTTGGAGAAGCTATTTTTGTTATACTATTATCAATAATATAGGTTATAGACATACTTTTGATGCGAATCTGATTATCACCCACAACATCAAGTTTGAAGCTAGTATAACCTTTATCTGCTGAGATCTTTAACGTGTAATTATCATAAGACGAAGTCCTTACTTCAACACCTTTAATCAAAGTCCAATAATTACCATCACTACTGCCATAGACATTAAGTTTATCTGCTTCATATCTACTTGCATATGCGGCATTGAGTGTCATTTGAGTAATTTTCCCAGGGAGTGGGTCAGAAACGACATAGCCATTGTATGTGGAACTGGAATAAATTCTAAGTTCTTCAGTGAAATGACAATCTGTTGTATAAATCACCAATCCGTTACCCAAATCATGCCGCTCATTATCTGCATATTGTGAACCAGGTGTAAAGTCTGAAAAGGTAACACTAATCGTTTTTGTTTCCTGTGCTTGCAACCCCATTACCACAAACAGAGAACCAAGAAGAAATAGTAATTTAAATTTAATCATATATTAAAGTTGTTTTTACGTTTTATATTAATCTTCCCAATGAAGAAAAATCAGCTCTATCGCAGTTCCTCAATAGCATTCATATAGTTGCGCAGATTGCCGCTCTTCATAATTTTCTTGTAAGGTTTATGTCCAATAATAGGCTCGGTATATTCCCAAAAGGTACGTAGTTTGCCATGTAGTTGAGACTCGCTCTTTACGATATTTACATACTGCATTTTTAGCTCCTCGTGCAGCACACGTAGGGTGTTGATATGTTGCTCATGGTTCCACTCCACACCCTCAGCATACTCTCGTGCTAATGAGGGGCGAGCCAATAGTCCACGACCTATCATAAGACCTGCTAACTGGGGATAACGCTCTTCCATGTGATGCAATTCTGGGAGGGTAGTGAGTTCCCCATTATATATCATCGGGTGACGACATACTGAATAGAACTGCTCAAAGCTGTCGTAGTCAATGCTACCCTTGTACCCTTGTACCCCCGTACGCGGATGTAAAGCGATGTGTGTAAGAGGAGTATCATTGAGTATCTCTAAAATGAATTTCCACTCCTCAGCATTAGCCCATCCGAGGCGCATCTTTACAGAGAAAGCCAGCTGCGGATGGCTTTTGATAGCATCAGCTACAGCAGCTACCATGTCTGGATGAGCGAGAATACCCGATCCACGTCCATGACGAGCTTGTAGAGGGAATGGGCAACCCATATTTAGGTCAATTTCGCGGTATCCCAGCGCCTCAAGTTTTTCAGTAAGAAACAGGAATTCCCCGAGGTCCTTGAATATAATCTGTGGGGTTACCGGTATGTCAATATTATTCTTGGGATTGACATCACGACTGTCCTTAGAACGCACGTCACCGGCCTCGACACGCATAAAGGGAGTATAGTAACGTTCAACACCACCTATCAACCGATAGTGTGTGCGGCGATACACATCATCGGTGTGTCCTTGTAGTGGGGCAAAATGGATGGGAAGCATAAGACAGCAAATAATATAGCTTATAGAATTTACAGAAATATCAAGATTCCTATCTTTATCTCATAAATTCATGAAAAGGGGGTAAGTTTCAAAACCTACCCCCCTCATGCTATTGAGACAAAAGATTACTCTTCATCGCGTCTCAAGCTCTGAACATATACAGCGCGCTCCATCTTGAGACGCTTGATTTCAGAAGGCTTGTTGAACTGCTGACGACGACGGAGTTCCTTAACTACGCCAGTTTTCTCAAATTTTCTCTTAAATTTCTTAAGGGCTCTTTCAATGCTTTCGCCCTCTTTTACGGGTACTACAATCATTTTTTGTCTTTTTTATTATTAAATTTTCTTCTTTATTCAGGTATCGCATTCGTCCATACCTTTACTCCGTATGGATCTTGAACTATATTCGTTGAATCTTCTGTTCTTTTTAGTGGGTTCTTACCTCCTTTACACTTTTAGCGGCTGCAAAATTAGTACAATCTTTATGAAAATGCAAATTTATTGGTTATTTTCTAAGATTAGCACCAAGAATAAGATTGACAAAGAGCTATTATGACACAATTATCTGATATGGAGTTCTTTTCTGACCTGTTCGGTAACATCCTTTCCATTCCTAGGATTGATAGCAATATAGGCACGATCATCGATGTTGAGGATATAGTCATACCCTCCATCAATACAGACCTTCTTTACAGATTCATCTATTTTATCGTGGAGAGGTTGCAGCATCTCACGACGAGCCTCGCGCATGGCACGATTCACCTCGTCTTTGAATGCCATTGTTTTCTCCATCAATTCCTGCAGTTCCTTGTGCCGTTTAATACGAATATTATCTGGGAAAGTGCTCTGCTCTTCAATGAAATCTGCATATTTCTGATTGAATTCACGATCAGAACGAGCAATCTCTGCCTCGTACTTTGCTTGCAGTTCGTCAATATGAGTAAGAACAAGGCTGTACTCAGGCAATGCCTGAAGCAACTCCTTGTAACTGACATAGCCAAACTTTGACTGCGCCATTGCACTCACAGCAACGAATGCAAAAAAAACTATTAGACTCTTCCTCATAGCAACGTACCAACTCGCCATCCTGAATTATTGAATACCCAATTTTTTCTTTACCTCACCAGTAACATCAGTACTGAGTGTTTCACTAATGTAGGGAATACCACTTGAGGTATCGAAAATATAGAGATAACCGCCAGCGACACCTACTTCCTTAATCGCTTTGGTAATTTTTTCCACAAGAACATTCATTTTCTCCTGTGATGCCTGCTGAAGCTTCATCTGCGAATCCTGGTAGAACTGCTGCATACGACCATAAATTTCTTGCAACTCAGTCTCGCGACGCTGTGCGATGTTAGCAGGTAGGGTTGCCTTCTCTTTTTCATAGGCTTCGCTCTTCTTTGCCAATTCCGACTCCATCAACTGAAGTTCATTACCATATTGTTTCTCAAGATTTTGAATCTCGGTTTGTGCAGTCTTATACTCAGGCATTGCTTGCATAATGTCTGCTGAGTTGAGGTGACCAAATTTTTGTGCAAAAATTGCAAGGGGAGCCATCAAGAAAAGAATGGCAATAAGTTTCTTGTTCATAATGTAATGTATTTATTAATTAGTTAATATTTTTAGCAATCTGGCATCAACAAGAGATAGTCTCATTAATTCTGAGTGCAAAAGTAATGCTTTTAATTGGCATATCCTAACTTCACCAACACTTCATTGCTGATATCAATTTTGGGCGAGGCATAAATGATACTAGCGGCAGATGCGCGATCTACTACTACAGAGTATCCCTTGAGATCGGAAATTTCTTTAACAGCAGTATATATTTCGTCCTGTATAGGAGCCATAAGACTCTCACGCTTCTTATACAACTCGCCTTCAGGACCAAAGTATTTGCGTTTCAGTTCTTGAGCTTCTTTCTCCTTGCTCACGATTTCTTCTTCGCGCTTATTTTTTTGCTCCTCAGATAGAAACACCGCCTCACTTTGGTAGTTTTTATAAAGAGTTTGAGCTTCAAGAGCTACAGCCTCCACCTCACCTTGCCAACGTTTGGAAATTTGGTTAAGTTGTTCGTTAGCGCGTTCATAGGCTGGGATATTTCTTAATATATACTCCATATCAATTAGAGCGAACTTCTGCGCATTAGCAGTAAGGCTCACGAGAAGCAGTAAGCCTGTTATCAACAGATTTTTTTTCATACTTCGCAAATAAGATTCATTTTGTTGTTCATTAGAATTCTTGTCCTAAGGTAAAGTGGAATTGGCTTCCGCTTGCGGCTGTGGACCCATTAACCTTGTCAAATCCGTAGGCCCAGTCGATACCCATGAGACCTATCATCGGGAGGAAAATGCGCACACCGACACCAGCTGAGCGTTTCATATCAAAGGGATTAAATTTACGCACATCGGTCCAAGCATTACCCCCTTCTAGGAATGCAAGGGCATAGATTTGCGTAGAAGGTTCAAGCATCAGCGGATAACGCAACTCCATGGCAAAACGCGAGTAGGCATAACCTTCACCTCCGCCATAGGGGGTAAGGGCACCGTTATCATAACCGCGTAAAGCCACCATATCGGTGTAGTAGTTATAAGAATATCCGCTCATACCATCACCACCGACATAGAAGGTCTCAAAGGGAGACTTTTTATACTGATTATAATGTCCAAGTAAACCAAAGTCGGCACGTGCCATCAAAACAAGACATTTCTGCCCACCAGTAAGTGCCGTATAGAACTTGCTCTTAAACTTCCATTTATGATATTCAATCCACTTATAGCGTTCACGAAGAGCATCATTATATTTGGCGTCGGTAGCCTTTACTTCGCTCAGTGCCTTGTAATTCTTACCATCAAAGAGCGAATAGGGAGGAGTCACAGCTACATTAAAACTAATATCCGATCCTTGACGGGGAAAGATGGGATTATCTATAGAACTACGACCAAGGTTTATCGATAAATTTATGTTATTACTACTACCATTTGAAATGATGAAGTATTCCCAATTATTGAGATCGTATCGTGTATAGGCAAGTTCACCATAGAGTGTAAAGTAGTCATCGGGCCAATGCAGACGCTTCCCCCACCCTATTGACAAACCATACATACGCAGATATTTATCGGGATCATAATATGACTCGTAGTTATTGTAGTAATTATTGTAATTGCCATATCCATAGAGGTAATTATAATAGTTACTATTGTAGGCATCATTATAATAGTTATTGTTAATACCTGTAGACAATGCATAAAAGGCATTTACCGAGAACGAATTCGGACGTTTCCCACCAAACCAAGGATCAAGGAACGAGACATTGTATGACTGGTAATAGCTACCATTAGTCTGACCACTAACGGTAAAGGTCTGTCCATCACCTTGAGGGATAAAGGCACGGTAGTTGTCAGACTTATGGAAAAGATTATACATAGAGAAGTTGGTAAACTTCAAAGCTATCTTACCGATAACTCCTGTTTGACCATAACCAAGCGAGAACTCAATTTGGTCATTATTCTTTGACTCCAACATCCAGTTAACATCCACCGTACCATTTGCCATGTCTGGCTGTACATCGGGGACAATAGCTTCGGGATTAAAATGTCCCATCTGCTGCAACTCACGAGCCGAACGCATCAAGGCATCCTTACTGAAAAGGTCACCAGGCTTAGTCATCAATTCACGACGCACAACATTCTCGTATAGACGATCATTACCAGCAATGCGCACACGATTGATGGTAGCTTGAGGGCCTTCAAGAATACGCATTTCTAAGTCGACTGAATCTTCGGTTACATTCACCTCCACAGGCATGATGCGCGAGAATACATATCCATTATTATAATATAGATTACTGATTGCATCATCATCCATATTGATACGTTCATCCAGTTTCTTCTGATCATATACATCTCCAGAATTCATACGTAACACTTCGGCAAGTCCTTGTGATTCATACACAGTATTTCCCACCCAATTTATATTACGGATATGATATTGGTTACCCTCTTCCACTTGAATGTATACATCTACAGACTTGTCATCATAAGGCACCACAGAATCCACCACAATATGCGCATCGCGATAACCATGTTCGTTGTACTTGTCGATGAGCAACTGCTTATCTTCATCGTAAAGGTTATCAATGAATTTTTTAGGGCGGAAGAAGTAGCGTAAGTTTCCTTTTTCATTCGTTTTCTTCATCGCCCACTTCAGTTGTTTCTCATCAAGGGCACTATTACCTGTGATATATATCTTGTTTACTTTGACTTTCTCTTTCTTATCGATAGTGATGTCAAGAATCAAATGATTGGCTTCAGCCACATCGTCGCGCTGGATAATACTGATATCTGCATTTTTGAATCCCTTCTCATCAAAGTAACGCTTGATAACAATCTTGGCACGATCAATCATATTGGGAGTTATCTGATTACCTTGGCGAAAACTCAATTTGTCTTCCAAATCATCTTGTTCAGTTTTCTTTACGCCATAGAAATTGAGTTTCGATAGGCGGGGACGCTGGGCAAGAGCGATATTCAAGTATGCTTGATCACCGACAGTCTTCTCAACAGAGATGCTCACATTAGAAAACAACCCATGTTTCCAATAGCGTTTTACCGCTGACGTAATCTCCTCACCTGGGACAGTTATCACTTGTCCCACAGACAATCCAGAAATCCCTATGAGCACATGATCTTCATAATTATCAATGCCACTTACAGTAATACCTGCAATCTCATATTTCTTAGGAGCCGAATAGAGAACTACAGGTTTGCTTATGGTATCTATCACATTGTATTGCGCCATAGATTCCCCAACAGGAAGAGCAAATAGCAAACCTGTCAGCACCAAATATTTGAAATGGTTAAGATTCTTCTTCATCCTTCTATTTATTATCGTTCTCTTCGGCTATTTGTTCGCTCGTCTTGCCGAATCTTCTTTCTCTCTGCTGATAAGTATAAATAGCCTTACACAATTCCTCTTCATCAAACTCAGGCCAATAGGTATCACAGAAGTAAAGTTCAGCATAAGCACACTGCCACAGCAAGTAATTGCTCAATCGAGTTTCACCGCCAGTGCGTATCAGCAAGTCGGGATCAGGCATGAATGAGGTTGCCAGTGTCTCATCAATGGTTTTGTCGGTGATATCTTCAACAGCCAACTTACCTTCATGTACCATGGAAGCAATGCGCTTGGCAGAACGAGTAAGTTCCCACTTTGAAGAATAACTAAGCGCAACAGTAAGTGTTCCTCGCTGATTATTTGCAGACTCACTTATACAATAGTTCATACGTTCACGCACCTTCTCGGGCAGGCGATCTGTGTCACCGATAACACAAAAACGGATATCATTGTCCATGAAGATGCTAAGGTCGAGTTTCTCGAACAACAAAGCCATAAGCCCATTAACCTCCTCATCGGGTCGTGTCCAGTTCTCAGTAGAGAAAGCATATACAGTCACATACTTCACTCCTAGTTTGGCGGCATGCATCATTGTATCATGCAGAGCCGATGCG
Source organism: Bacteroidaceae bacterium (assembly GCA_045654445.1). Taxonomy (GTDB): domain Bacteria; phylum Bacteroidota; class Bacteroidia; order Bacteroidales; family Bacteroidaceae; genus UBA1189. The sequence continues at coordinate 9,675 of JAZONI010000071.1, forward strand.
CCAGCAATATGTCCCTCACCTCGCCTTTTACCTTTGGCTTTAGCCCAACGTCCATTGCCGTCCATAATGATAGCAATATGTTGAGGTATACGGTTCATGTCTAACTGCTCTTTATATGTCATGTGGTTTTATGAGTTTATAAGGTTTCTTACTCTCGTTAGTTATTACATTTTCTATATTTAGGGAATAGGTCGTAACTGACATATACCATCAAAAACGAGTAACTGTCTTTATTTTTAACACCTTTGCTCCCTATTCCATAAGGATCGTCAAGCATTAGTTTGTCCCCATCCGTCACATCCAATCTATCCGAAGTCGTAAAACGCATCGTCCATTCGGCGCCAACATTTATACGTTCGGTTGCCTTATACTTCACACCCATTCCTAAGGGTATATTCATGGCGAATACTTGATTGGCAGGCTTGGGCGCATATGTAATCCCTAATCCACCCAATATATATGGTGTAAACCGACGGCTGCCCTTGTAACCTGCTCCCGTACCATAGGCAAAGAAATTGTATTCAAATTGTGCCCCCAATTCGTATACGTTGCGATTGAAAGTCCGATATTCATCTCCTGGGAATTTATTGTTTAACCCTTCGGTTGTTCCTTGAATACGTCCTACAGCCAAATCACCCTTCACCACCATACGGGGATTGAAATTATAACGTGCCAATACCCCACCCGCCAAAGATAAATTCTTCAAAGGAATGGTATTAGCATCACCCATGTAAAAACAACCACCTACCATCGCACCTAGCTCCATCTTGTACTCCAATTCCTGAGCAGACACAGCACATACTGACGAGAGCAACAGAATCACTGCTGCAATCTTGCTTACTATTTGTCGTGTATGGTGCTTCATCAAATAGGCATTCTGTATTATTATAACTAATTATTGCTGAGACAAATCACTTTCATTCCTATATTCCATTCCACCTACCACGCCATACTTCGCCAGCGCTCCATATTACCCATACATATTCTCCATCGGTGGCAGCTGCAAAGGTTTCGTCACGCCCCTTAAATGTTTCAGGAAGGCTGAACACGTCCTTGCGTACTTTCCATGTCACACCATTGTCACGTGATTCGTAGCAAGCACTGAAAGCTTCGAGAGGAACTTCCCGAGGGCCTACACTCTTACCGCCAAAGGCATACATCCTGTCAACATATTGTATTACGACCAACCCCTCCAAATTGGGGCACCCGTAAGTGTTCGTTCCTAGAGGCTTTACCTCCACCCAATTATCCTCTGTAGTCAGCTTACTCCATACTTGTACACAGGTATCAGCTTCTGCCGTAGAAGTCGCAATGAAAATGGTACGATTAATATTATTGTTTGTACGCAAAGGTTGACAGAACGAAGCAACCCCCCTATTGATAGTATGCTTGGTACTCTGTTCGCTAAGTGTCCATGTTATCATATCGTTTGATGAGGCGATAGTATCCTCAGCAAGTCCCCAAATGACAGTATTTATATCCTCTTCCACAGCCAATAGAGTCGTGATTGCTCGCGTATTATTTACCGCCTCCCATGTAGTTGCATCATATGATTGGTATAACACGCCATCGGTAGTAAGATAAAAAGTCTCTCCAACTAGCATCACCGAAGCACAATCAAATTCTCCTATGACACCAGTAAGTACAGTTGGACTGCTCCATGAAACACCATCTGCGAGCGCAGTCGAAGTACAGTAGCATACACCTACATCGTTCTTACCTATGACATACAAACTATCGCCTTTTACTAACGCCTTCTGACTGACAAACAGCCCTTTTGGGAAATTCGAATCTGTAATTTGATTCCATGCCGTTTGCATTGGATCCACCTGATGAACATTGAGACTCACACGATAATCACGCGAGAACTGCTCATCGTACGATGTGATACGAAATGTTACCGGATGAGTAAAATCGATTGAATCCTCGACCGAACCTATCTCGTCATTCTCTTTCAAATAACAAGCATAACCATCCGCCCCCACGTTAACGATTACGCCAGTAACATCAGTCCCATAATCAATGGAATCGGTGTTGTATACCAGTCCGTTTGCCTGATCGATGGTAAATGCGATGGAACTTCCACTCAACTTTGTGGTATAAATGGAATCCTCACCATTTTCCTTTTTGAGGACATGAGTGGTCTTCAAATCACTGATGCTAAATGAGGTTAGCGCTACAGTAGAACTCGGCACAGACTCTTCAGCGGTGCCTAAGCATGAAGTCAATAGCATGCCTATAACAAGTGGACAGATGAGATTTATTGTTGTTCTTTTCATTGCATTTGGATTGTATAATATTTTCAAACTGCAAAGTTAACAACAAATTTCCGCTTACACTCTATGAAATAGAGAGTTTTATAGCAAAAGAAAGTCAAAAAGAGGTGTTTATTCGTGAAAAATGGTTAATTCCATGTCCAAAGCACACTATAGTTTCCATTTTACAGCTTTCAGGAATGTCGGGAGCCTTTACTCCCTGCCCTAATTGTATGGGTGCCGTTTCTACGTAGGCCTCATCCCATAGATTTGCACTGATAAAACCTTGCAATAGGGTTGCTCCCCCCTCTACTAACAACCGCTGCACTTTATGTTGATAGAGCCATTGCATCATCTGAGGTAATATATCTTTACTGAAATCAACTGCGACTTGTTCCACTTGCTCAGAATCTCCTAAATCACGAAGAACCTCGGTGAAAACGACTGTTTTTGTAGTTTTATCAAACAAATGGAGCCCTTTATCCAATACTCCCCGACGATCGACAACCAATCGCAAAGGGCACTTTCCTGGCCATAGCCGGGTTGTTAACGAAGGATTGTCCAATGCTGCTGTGCGGCGCCCTACAAGAATTGCATCATTCATGGCGCGCAATCGGTGTACTCGTTGCGCTGTCCCTTCATTTGAGAACTTTACCGGCAAATCTTCCCTGTTCTCTTCGCGAAGCATATCGATATATCCATCCAATGACTGAGCCCATTTTAAGGTTATGTAGGGGCGTTGCTTCGCATGATATGTAAAGAATGTACGGTTCAGGGCCATACACTCTTCTTCCAATATACCAATAACCACTTCTACACCTGCATTCCTCAATTTTTCTATACCTTTCCCGTCTACTTGGTCGAAACTATCACGGCAACCGACAACAACTCGAGGTATACCTTTCTTAATAATCAAATCTGCACAAGGGGGAGTTTTTCCATAGTGCGCACATGGCTCCAGATTCACATACATGGTAGATTCACGCAATAATCGTTCATCAACAACAGCAGCAATAGCATTCACCTCTGCATGCGGGCCACCACATTGCCGGTGATATCCTTCACCAATGATACAATTATTATGCACTATTACTGCGCCCACCATAGGGTTAGGTGCCGCCTCAGTCCTGCCACAAGCAGCTAACTGCAAGCATCGCGCCATATATTGTTCGTCTATCGTCATTCCTTTATAAGACCAGCCTTGTATTATTTCTTACGATTTATCACGGCATCCATGTAGGCAACAATAGCTGTACGCACCGCTTCGTCAATACCATTAGGCAACAGGTCTATCGCTTTTTGACGATATTGCTGCATGATCTGTTCTGCATATTCAATACCTCCATTATCTTTAGCAAACTCTATGAGTTCGTTAATTTCGGCATCAGAAAGTTCGCCACTCTTGAGGCGATCTATCATCGACTTGATACGCTCGTCGCCCTGTGTACGCACGGCATAGATAATGGGCAGTGTAAGTTTTCCCTCGCGCATATCGTTTCCAGTGGGTTTGCCCACATCGTTCGTGTAGTAGTCAAAAATGTCGTCACGTATCTGAAAACAGATACCGATATATTCACCTATCTGTCGGGCGCGAGTCACGTCATCGGCTACGGCATTAGCAGAAAGTGCACCTATCTCGGCACAAGAGGAGAAGAGCGATGCGGTCTTCTTCCGGATAATCTCAAAGTACACCTCTTCTGAAACCAATTTCTCGTGGCTGTGGAACATTTGGAATATTTCGCCATCGGCAAGCGTTTGGCCCAAAGCGCCTACAATGTTGGTGATGCGTGGGTCACCGCAGCGTCCAGTGAAGACAAGTGCTGTAGAGAGCAGATAGTCACCCACGAGCACGGCTAACTTATTGTTATAGATGGCATTTACCGAAGCTTGTCCGCGGCGTTGCATACTATCGTCTACTACATCATCGTGCACGAGACTGGCAGTGTGGAGCAGTTCGAGTGCAAGCGCTGCACTATAAGTGCTGTCAACAACTTCGCCAAACATCTTTCCAAAGAGCAGCACCATCATCGGGCGCATCTGCTTCCCCCTCTGTTTGTTAACGTGAAGGATAATCTCGCGCAACAATGGATTGGGATTCACGGCCAAGTCGTCCTGCATCTTTCTGAAGGTAGCAAACTCGGTCTCGATGGGTCGGAGAATGGTGTCGAATGTGCTCATACAAATGAATTTGACGACAAATTTAATAATAAAACTGCTTATATCGCACTTTTTCGAACACTAACATCATATTTTTTACAAATACATTCCAAATTTAGCGTGCAGTGGCCATAGATATAAAATAGAAAGGGGATGCCACGGCAGCACCCCCTTTACAAAAGTATCTTAAGAAAAGCTACTCGCTCCAGCGATCGCCCCACTCACCACGATGGCGGTTTGTCATCACTGCATTCTCTTCGGTTACCTCATCTGACACACTAATACTCAGCGAAGCTGCCAACATATCTACAACTTCCAATTCTGCAATCTCCATATCAGGAGCAATATATATTTTCTTCATAATTCTTAAGAGTCTATAGATTATTTCACAATCACCTTTTTCCCATTCACGATGTACACGCCCTTAGCGGGATTGAGCACGCGACGGCCTTGCAAATCGTATACTATTTTTGAATTTTCAACTTTCAATTTTGAATTGTCGATGCTAGTGCTTCCGTCGCCTTCGAAGCGGATGGCAAGTGAGCGCACGTTCTGTGGCACGTTGAGGTAGGCCTTGTTATTATAGACCTTGAAGCCTGATGCCTTCTTGTAGAAGCCAACCTTACCACCTTGCACGGTGAGCACGTAGTTTACCGAGCCATCCTCAGGCAGTGCCACCTCGGCATATTCTGCTGTGCCGGCATAGCCGTGCAAGAGATTACCTGTAACACCTGTGCCTTCTGTGGCAGCTTTGGTGAAGACATACTGTCCTGCTGCGCCACGGATGACTGCACCGGTCTCAGCGGGAATAATACCATCATTGATGGCGGTCATGGTGATGGTGCCCTCAGTACCATCTATCACAGGCGTTGTGGTAGCCACATAGGCTGTCACACCAGCAGGGATGGTCATGGGTTCGTTAGCATAGAAGGTACCTATCTCATATTCTCCAAGGGTAGTGATGATGACATCGCTTTCATCTACTCCTCCAGTTACGGTGAAGCCCTTGTCGTTGTTGGGGTCGAGTACGGTGAGCGTGTAGGCTGCTCCACCTATCTCCTCCACCTTGATGACACCACCATTCATCTTACGCACAGCAGTAGTGAAGTCCACATCTACCTGACCGATGTTCACGTTGGGCAGGGTCACGGTGCATTCACCTGCGCGAGCCTCAACGCTCTCGGCCAACACATACTTGAAGGTCTTGCCGTAGTCTGTAGAGAGGCTGATGCGCACCTTGCTATCTGCGCTGAAGTACACTTCGTTGACACCCCACTTCACGGTAATCTCCTCGCCTGCGGTGAAGGCCGTTTCGTCGGGAGCTATTGTAGCCTTGAATGCATCACCCTCGACAATCTCCACCTGAGTCTCCCAAATAGCATAGGTGCTATAGAAGGGGGCTGCAGCCAGTGCCGCGTAGCTCCATGCAGTGCTGGGCACATCATTGACAAGGATGCTCAAGGGGTAAGAGCCGGCCTCCATTTCGTGGATGCCAGTGCCGTCCTTCAGATAGAAGTACTCTTCGTAGAAAGCGTCTGCTGTGTAAACGGGTACATAGCTGATGATGTTGCTCTCCTGTGGTGCAAATGAGCGGAAGACGGGTATTACACCGTTCGGGCTTTCACCGTCTTGCACATTGTCCACATTTGCGCTGTTACAACCGATTGCGGTGTACATCACCTTGTCATCCTCGATATCGGTAACCTGTACGTCGATGACGAGGCAGGCACCTTGAGGTATGCGGTAGGTCTTCTGCATCTTTTCCGTGTCGAACTGAGGAGCATTGTTGGTGACCTTCACATTATTGTATGATGTTGTGCCGATGGCGCTGTTGCGGATGGCCTTGATAGAGGGGTATGAGAAGTACTCACCAATATTGTCCATCAGACTGCCTTCACCTTGTGATGTGTGAACCGCACCAAACATGTGGCCGAGTTCGTGAGCTACCACCCACTTGTCTGTCTTGGCATATCCGTTGCCTTTCTGACTTGATGTGTATGCACCACCTACGGCAGAGAGGCCTGAGTTCTCTTCAACGTCATCGCGATGTATCACCCACATAGCCACATCGTAGTTGGCTTCACCAATAATGTTGTTAAGAGAGCTTGTGCAGTTGCCAATCTCAGGCAAACCGCTATTGCCGATGGTCAAATCGCTCAGGTTTACCAATCGTTTATCCTCCACCACATCAAAGCAGAAGCCGAGGGGCACGAACATCTGGTTCACGAAGTCCTCGCACTCTTGCCAGAAGGCCTTCACCTTATCGTTGTTGCTCTCGAGGTCTGTCTCGTAGGCACTCTTGGTCACAGGGATAGCCAGACGGTAGAAGCGCAAAGTGCCGTCGCCAGGGAGTGCGTCGGCGCTGGTCACTTCGTCTTCCTTTATCTCGGGAGTGGTGTAGTTATTCTTGGTAATCTCTTCAATGGTGAGGGGCACATATACCATGCAGTAGCCCTTGGTATAATCATCACCATAACAGGGAGCCTCCTCGAAGAAGAAGGCAATCTTGCCATCCTTCTGCAAGGCCATTGCACTATAAGAGCTCTGCTGGGTACTCACTTGAAGACCTTCTGTCCAGCCGTCCTTGATTGTTGAGGTTGTATATGTAGTATTGGCGTCTACTTCCTTGTACCAGATGGTTACATCCTTGCGATCATAATGGCCAGATCCACCCTTGGGCTGAGATTGCAAGAGAAGTTTTACTGCATCACCATTCGCATTCACGGCATCGATACAGTAGATTTCACCGTTGGTACCATTGCTGCCACCATTGTTGCAACCATTAGCTGCCGCTTCGCCCCATGAACCAGCACCATTAGTCTTATCGTTCTCTCCAGTGCCGTAGGTAAATACGCGGAATACGCGGCCGCCCTGACGACGTGCACTTAGAAGAATTTGACCATTGGGCAGAATCTCCACCTTGGGTTCATCTGCATTGGCAACAGGATTGGTACTGCCACCAAGAATCTTCCAGTTCTGTCCCAGATCGTCTGTATAGATAGGATATATATTAGTGGTGGTACTTGCATTCTTTACCAACATGGCGCCATAGATACGTGCCTTTCCTGTGCCATTAAAATTGGTGTCTACCGCCAATTTACCACTACCGAAGAAGGCTGCATGGCCATTGGGGATAAGAGCATTTGCGCCAATGAACATCTTTTCGGTAATATCTTCCTTGGTCCAGGTAGCGCCATTGTCGGCACTGAACACGCGTACGGTTCTGTTGTTCTTGTCGGCTGAAGCATAAGGATAGCATACATTACCTGCTGCAGCCATCACCAGCACGTTCTGTCCAACGGTTGCAATCGCTGCATCACCATAGGCACAATCATAGCCATCGGCATTCTTGTTTCCAGTACCTTCGGCAATGGTCTGCTTGTCGCTCCAGGTCTTACCATTGTCATCGCTATAGCGCATCACAAGGTCGATACGGAGCTTACCTGTTCCATGAACGTCACGACCAATATCATCAAGGTTGTGACGATAGTCGCTCACTGCAATAAGGCGGCCTGTGCTTGTGGTAGCGATGGCGGGGATACGGTATGAGAACTCGTCATCGTCGTAGAAGAGGGTAACGTCATCCGTAGTAGTGAACTTGGCGATGAGGGGATTCTTCTCGGTAATCTGTGCTTTTATCTCAGCGGTGAGCGTGAAACACTTGCCCAGGCTTTCCTCACCAAGGAAGAAACCTTGAAACACAAAGCCACGATATGCTCGGGCAAAGTCGATGGTAGCGGTCTTAGTGCCATCATAGTCAGCTACGACTACGCCAGTGCCGCGCTTCAGGGGGGTCAATAGAACATTGATACCACTTGTAGCTCTCACGCTACCATAGTGAGTGTTGGGGTTCGTCTCTTTCAATCCTCCCACCTCGGTGATCACGTAGAAGAAAGCATCGTAGGCCTCTATCAGGTTTGCAATCTCCTCGTAGTCAGCCTCAGCCAACTTCTTCACACGGGTAACCTTGTGGTTGCTACCATCATCGTCGAGCGTGTTCCAGCCACCCGTCCAGTTGATGAGCCCACCGCCATGGTTGGTGCTATGGTTTACCACACCCGCATTGTCGGTAGAGAACATGATGGGGTACTCTGACGAACTGCTCTGCTTGAATGTAAGTGTCTTGCCGGCAGGGCTGTCTACAAAGGGTATATCAGTATTGTTGGCGCTCTGCACACCCATAAATTTCTTCTTACCTATGTTATAAAGGTAATAGTTGCCTCGTGCTGACTGATACACCAACCATTGGAAATTCTTGTTATTGGCTGCCGCATCGAGATCAACAGTGGTACGTGCAGTAGAGATTACGTTGCTGCTGCTCTTGTCGGCACCCATCCATCCGCGCTTGCTCACGAAGGTGTATACACCGCCATTCTCAAACTCGGCGATGCTGCTGATAGGGGTGTTCTCCAACTGGTCGGTATCGATGATATCATCCTCTTCTTCTTCCTGCTCTTCGCCATAGGCGATGGCTGCCACCTCTTTGGCAGAAAGTGCCTTATCAAAGAACTGTACCGAGTGTATGGCGCCACCGAACTTATCGTGTGCTGTAGTGTTGTTCACGATACCGCCACCGAGATAGAGCTTTGCATTGGCGTTGCTGGCAAAGTTGCTGAAGGACTGGAGTTCGTAACCTTGTACAGGATAGGTCGCTTCATCTTTGAGTATGCCATTGATGTAAATAGAGAACTTCTTGTTGGTCTTATCGATTACATACACTACCTTATAGTTCGTATTGGCAGAAGCCGAGAAATGATCCCGATAGGTAAACTTATCACCAGCAGCCGATGAAGGCAAGTATGCAGGATTGCTTCCATTAAGGCCATACGCTACGTAGGGTGAGTTGGTCTTGGTAGCTCCTGTCACGTTCTGCGTTGGGTCGGCAGCGCACACAAGGGCATAGCGTGTATTGGCGGCCAATGAGGCAGGCATAGTCACGTCCAACGCGATGGTGATATTCTCTTTGGCAAACACCTTGGCAGCCTCAGCAGCGTCAATGGCATAGGGATAGGCTTCACCATCCAGTTCCGCGATCTTCACGATGGGCTGAGGAGCAACTGGGGTGTTCTCTTCAAACACGTCGTATGCCTCTACGATGTTCGCTATCTTGGCGAGCGCCTCATCGTCCAAGCTGCATATCAATGCCACTTTATGGTTGCTACCGGCATCGTCGAGCTTGCTCCATCCGTCAGTCCAGGTAACAAGTCCTTCACCATGAACAGTGGTATGGTTTACTACACCCACATTATCGGTCGAGAGCATAATGGGATAGGCCGTTGACGAGCTATTCTTGAAGGTGAGCAGTTTGCCCGCAGGGCTATCCACGAGGGGCACCGAGGCGTTGTTCGAACTCTGCACACCCATGAACTTCTCCTTACCTATATTATAAAGGTAGTAGTTGCCATTCTTAGATTGGTAGACCGTCCACTGGAAATAGGGGTTATCGGCCGATGCCGCAGGCGATACGGTTGTCTTAGCGGTAGAGATGGCATTGTTACTGCTTGCAGTAGCGCCCATCCAACCACGTTCTGTCACGAAGCTATATACGCCGCCATTCTCAAACTCCTCGTAGCTGGCGAGCGACTTAATGGGAGTGGCTTCGGCAATGGCTGTGACATCAAGCAATTCGTACAGACAACCGCCATCCGAGGTATTAAAGGCATTGGGAAATCCATTGCTGTTGTATCCCCAGTTGTAGAGCTTATATCCCTGTCCGCTATTAGTTTGATTGAACTGTGTCGTGCCGCTTGTGACTATCACCTTTCCTGCACCAGCAGACTTGATGGTCCAGCCTGCATTAGGTTTGTCGGCAATGGTATTTATGGCAGTATTGTTATTGCTAGCAGGTGAGATATAAGAACCATCGGCAAGGTTGATGATGTCATACGAATTGTCACCGCGAGATACAAATTGCCAGATTGACGCCTTTGTTGCGGGGTTCTGCTCGCCCACAATTGCGTTGCCTACGCCTTGTGATGTGGGGTAACGGTTATCACGCCCAGGAGTATACATGCGGTAATAGTTGCCGCTGACGGGAAGGTTGATCTTGTCACCAGTGAGCGATGCGATGAAGGCCGCCCATGCGGTCTCCAACTCCTCTACCTGTGCGGCACGCTCCTCGGCGCTCTTCTCCTCGGCATAGGTAGCTTCGATAGCCTCCACCTTAGCATCTAATTCTTCAGCAGCAGTCTCGGGCCAAAGGCCTACGGCTGTGCCTACATAGTTGCCGCGATCGCGCTTGATCTCGCTAATCTTAGCAGCCACGAGCTCGGTAGCTTCGTCCATGCACTGGTTGGGCGAGTAGATGAGACCCTCCACGGCATTCTTGCCTTCGAGGTCGGTAAACACGCAGGTAAACATCCACTTATTGAGGCGAATACCATCGGCACCCACATAGGGGAGCTTAAGGAATACCTTATTCCAGCCCTGCTTCAAGCTCACTTCGATGGGCTCACGAGCGCTGAAGTTCTCATTAAAGAGGTCATCCTCGTTGGTGGGGTCAAAGCCTGGAGTCTTCCATGTGGGAGGATTAATGCGTGTGCCGTTAATCCATATGTCAGAACCCTTGCGGTCCCACTTGTCTGCATTTGGAGTCTTGTCGTGTTCTGAGCGTCCATAGTTCTGGAACTCAATCTGTGCACCTACCTTCTGTGCCTTGGGTGAGTATACATAGGTCCAAGCATACGCGGTCATATTGCTATGGTTGGTACTACCATAGTAGGTGGGGATGATATTGTTGCCCCACACGTGGCGCAGGTAGATACCTGCACCGGTAGCCATGCCCGTGTAGTAGGTCTTACCTTCGTGAGTGAAGGTCTCGGGAATCAAGCCTGCATCATTGGTGCTTGTAGCATACTGGTCGGGAGCAAAAGTAGCCCCGCTGTTACCACCATTGGGGAAGGGGTCGGTGATGCGCCAGCGTACGTTGGTCTGCTTCACATAGGGGATGGGCTCATCCTTCAGCGAGTTGGCCTTGTGGAAGAGGAAACGTTCCTCCCAGCTCTTGAACTCCTCATACACTTCGCCCGAGTTGGGGAGTGTGGTACCGAGCTTCTCGATGTAGCCCTCAGCGCCGTTGACCTTGCTGCCTATCCAGGCACGCTCGGCACTGGCCAGCACGTTGGCATACATGTTGTTCTGCTTCACGATGTCCTCCTCGGTGGGAGTCTTACGGTCGTTCCAGTAGGCCGAGATGGTACCTGCAATCTCTTCTGATCCCTTGTCGGCATAGTAGATGTTGCTCTTGTAGATACCCACTACGTCGGCAAACACATCGAAGTGGTTGGTGTAGTTGTAACGGCAGTCGATGTCGGGCACGCCCTTGATGTCGGTACCCCTGCTACTCCACATCTGGGTCATATCACACATATTGCTATTGATAGATACACCGCTGATGGGGTTCCAAACAATCATCTTGCGACCCAAGCCGTGGATATGGTCGGCCATGATACCCAAGAAGTTGGGATAGGTAATTCCCTTCTCGTCGGCACCGATATGGATGTAGGGCGCATTGGGAAATACGGCAGCCACCTGTGTGAGCACCTCTTTCAGCACGGCTACACCCTCATCGGTCTGCATATCAAATCCCATAGCGCGATGGAAGGCTTCACTATGACCAGGCATATCAATCTCGGGAATAATGGTCACGCCGCGCTCATGGGCATAGGCTGCAACCTCACGACACTCAGCCTGCGTGTAGTACTTGCCGGCAAAGCGGGTCATGCTTTCGTCAGAAGTGAGCTGAGGATACCCCTCCACCTCGAAACGCCAAGCCTGGTTCTCGGTGAAGTGCCAGTGGAAGGTGTTCACCTTGAAGCGTGAGAGCAAGTCGATATGCTTCTTCAGCTCCGCTACAGAGATAAATGAGCGGCCCACGTCGTGCATGTAGCCACGGAGCTTGAAGGCAGCCCAGTCGGTAATCTCTACGGTCTCAATAGCTGCCTGACCCTCCTCATAGCCCTCGGCAAGCTGGGCGAGGGTTTGTGCTGCACGGATAACGCCAATAGGCTTCACGGCCTTGATGGTGATGGCATTGGTCTCGACGATGAGTTGGTATCCCTCGTTGTCATAGCCCTCGAGGGTGTAGTCGTAAGCTCCTTCGATCTTGTCGACCATCTGCACGGTCACGGTAGCGCCACCCTGGCCGATGGTGCAGCCATAGTCGGTAAACACCTTCTTCAGTGCTGCGGTATTGTTCGCATCGGTGATGGTCACTGCACGTTGTAGTGCAAAGGGAGTACCCTTGGTCTCACTGAGCGAGTGCACCTTGGGCAACAGATGTTCCACCTTGGCTTGCATGGCCATAGGCAGACACAGCACAACCGCCAAGAGGCAAAGCAGACTTTTCAGAATTGATTGTTGTTTCATAGTGTAATAGTTAGAAATTAAATATTATTGCTCTAGATAAAGAAAAAACTTTCCATGCGTACACCATATACAGAAAACCGGTACAAATCATATGAGAACAAAGGCGAGAGTCATTTTTACCCCCCCCATAAAAGAATTGAATCCACTGTATTCCAGCAAATTAAATGATGTATTATTAGTTTTCATGGGTTACACACGTTATCATTGGCAAAGATACGGAAAACGAGCGAGAATACCAAACCTCACGGAAAAAATAGAAAAGACATGGAGGTGCTAAACTCTTCGGAAGAAGCTACTGCTCAAAGTGGGAAACACAGGCGTTTACATCGCCAGCCATCTCATCACGGCGTCGCCATAGGTTTTTGATACGGGGATGTCTTTGATGCCCTCAATGCCGAGTTCGAGGAAGAAACTGTCTTTTTCGCGGCGCAACACCTTGACTTGCTCCATGTTGACCATGAAGCCGCGGTGGCAGCGCATCACATGGGTGTCGGCCAGCAGTTCGGCTGTGCGCTTGAGGGTGTTGCGTAGCATGAGTTTCTTGGGTTGGTTACCCTTCATGTACCAGATGTTGATGTAGTTGTCGGCACTCTCGATGTAGAGGAGGTTGTCCTTGGCGACGGAGAGTTGTAACTCGCCGCGCTCGTCGTATAGCGAGATGATGCCCTTGCCCTCGGCACGCTGCTGCATGGCCTTGTCGTAGTCATCCTCAATCTGGCGCAGGCGCTCGTTACGGTCCTGCAAGGTGAATGCCGTGATGGTAATGATGTAGGGGATGAGCAGGATGAGTGAGGTGTTGAGCAGTGATTTCTCAAAAGCTTCTGCAATATCAAGTTGCACACCCGTCAGTGTAGAGCAGATGGTGAATGCCACCGACATCAGTACAAGCTCCACAAATACCCATGCTATGTACTGGAGATAGGAGATAGCATGTTTCTTGGCATAGTAGCACATGATGATGCGGCTGATGGCGGCAATGCTCATTCCCAGCAATACGATACCTAGCACGCAGGCGATGAAGACGAAACGCGATACCTCGGCCCAATGTTCCACATTGAAGGGTTTGTAGATGATGATGAAGAGGAAAGCGAAGGCGGCAGCCGAGGTGACCATAATGGTGAGGCTACGCTTCGTGAGCAGGTATTTAGGTATGTACTGGCTAAAGAAGTTCATCTGCTATTTCGTTTTCGGGGAGCAAAAATACAAATTTCTTGGCATAATCCGATGTTCTCGTGCAAAAAAACGATTTTTGGCTTAGCAAAACAAAGAGGGCGCACCATCGATAGGCACACCCTCATGTTCATAGTAAGGTTGTTTGTTCGCCGTCCTGCTTACGAGTAGAGGAAACGCTTGATGCTGCGCTTCGGAGTCTTCTCGAAAGGTTCGTCGTGACGTTCCACGAGGTTTACCTTGCTGTAGGCAGGCAGTTCGGTATTTACTTGCTTTAAGTATTCATTCAATATTTCTTCTACGGTCTTAGTGTTGCCCTCAAGGCGCTTGTAGGCATCCATGTCGGGAACTACGATGGCCACAATCTTGTTGCCGCGGCTGATGACGATAGACTCGGATACGAGGGGCAGACTGTTGAACTTGTCCTCGATCTCCTCGGGATAGACGTTCTGTCCGCTGGCACTGAGGATCATGTTCTTTGAACGTCCCTTGATGAATACGTTACCATCGGCATCCATGACACCCAGGTCACCGCTCTTAAGCCAGCCGTCCTCGGTGAAGGTGGCTTTGGTGGCCTCGGGGTTCTTGTAGTAGCCCATCATCACGTTGGCACCCTTCATCTGAATCTCGCCCACTACGTTGCGGGGATCCTCAGAGTCGATGCGCAGTTCCATACGTTCTACGACCTGTCCGCATGAGCGCATGGCAAAGGTCTTCCAGTTACGGTAGCAGATGAGCGGAGCACACTCGGTCATGCCATAACCTACGGTGTAGGGGAAGTTCATCTTCTTCATCAGCTTCTCTACCTTCTCGTTGATGGCTGCACCACCCACGATGAGGCTGCCGCGCTCGAGGTTACCACCAAAGGTAGTGAGCAACTTGGTGCGCACCTTGTTGTAGATGATCTTGTTGATGCCAGGGATAGCGGTGAGTACCTTCATCAGAGGCTTGTTGAGGGTGGGCATCACCTTGCCCTTGAAGATCTTCTCCACGACGAGGGGTACGGTCACGAGCATGTAGGGCTTTACCTCGCTCAATGCCTTGATGAGCACTGAAGGTGTGGGGGTCTTGCCCAAGAAGAAGATGTGGCAACCTGATGCCAAGGGATAGAGGAACTCGAACGCCATGCCATACATGTGGCCTAGGGGGAGCATCGAAAGGATATGCCAGCCAGGCTGATTGGGCATATGTTTCATGGCGAACTCCACATTTGAGCTGATGGCACCTGCCGACAGCATCACGCCTTTCGGATCGCTTGTGGTGCCTGAGGTGTAGTTGATGAGCTCCAACTCGTCAAGGTCACCCGCGGGGTAACTGATGTGCTCGGGCTTCACCCCTTCGGGGAATCGCTCGGCAAAAATCTTCTCGCATCTCTCGTGGAATGCTGCAGCATCAACTTTGTTGCCCTTGGTATATATAGGTGTAAAGTTTAGGATATTAATGGCAATGTTTACCTTGGGCATCTGAGTAGCGTCCATCTTCTCCCATATCTCGGGTTCGGTGAAAATAGCTGTAGCATCGGAGTGATTGGTGAGGTTCTGGATACTCTCAGGCAAGAAATCGTTGAGTAGGGGTACCATCACACCATCGTATGTGCCGATAGCGATGAACGATGCAGCCCACTCGGCCGAGTTCTTGGCGCAGAGTACAATCTTGTCGCCCTTAGCCACACCTGCCTCTTGAAGCAGGATGTGCAACTTCTCGATATTCTCGGCTACTTGTC
The DNA here is from genome assembly GCA_045654445.1 of Bacteroidaceae bacterium. Taxonomy (GTDB): domain Bacteria; phylum Bacteroidota; class Bacteroidia; order Bacteroidales; family Bacteroidaceae; genus UBA1189. The sequence goes on from JAZONI010000071.1 coordinate 25,347, forward strand.
CGAATGTGAATGTATTTTTACCGTAGTTGGTAATGGCAGGAGAATCCCAATAGTTCTTGATGGCACTCTCCACGTGACTCAAATAATGTTTGATCATAAATATCTTTTTCGCTTGTTTGCGGCGCAAAGTTCGGACATTATTTTCACTATTCTCGTTTTTCGAGGCTACATACCCATTTCTAGGGGCGAAATTCCTATAAGTGGCAAAATTCGCATATTCATGGGTAAAAAAAGAGATTAGGAAGAAGGCGTATTTACAAAAAATGCCCATTTCATCGAACGAATGGGATAGCGCATATGTAGATGCCAAGAGAGGGGAAGAGAAGATTTTAACAACATTTTCACGCACACGCGCGTTATTTTCAATAAAAAGTCTTACCTTTGTGCCCCGAAACAGGTGTTGCAGTGATGCTGTGCCTGTTTGGAATAGAAAGACACAAAATAAATTTCATTATACAGATATGAATTTGGACATTCTTACGGCAGTTTCGCCCATCGACGGTCGCTATAGAAGCAAGACCGCACAGTTAGCCGAGTATTTCTCTGAGTATGCGCTCATCCGTTACCGCGTACGTGTGGAAATCGAGTATTTCATCATGCTTTGCGAACTCCCCTTGCCCCAGTTGCAGGGTGTCGACAAGGCCTTGTTCCCCTACTTGCGTGGCATCTACCAGAACTTCTCTGAAGCTGATGCTGCTCGCGTGAAGGAGATTGAGAGCGTGACCAACCACGACGTGAAGGCGGTGGAGTACTTCATCAAGGAGCAGTTCGACAAGGAGCCTGCCCTCATCCCCTTCAAGGAGTTCGTACACTTCGGCCTCACCTCACAGGACATCAAC
>JAZONI010000072.1:0-2768 GCA_045654445.1 Bacteroidaceae bacterium
AGATACAAGAAGATGATGACGAGCTTCGGCGTGGCAGCACGCTTCGAGGGCGGACGGCGGCAACAGCATATCGTGGAGCTTACGGGGCTGAGCCTGGTGGATATTGACCACATCGAACCGTCCGACATGGAACGCGTAGTCTCGCTCGTACGCCAAGACCCACATACGCTGCTGGCGTATACGACCTTGTCGGGGCACGGGCTGCGCGTGCTCTTTCGCTATGCGATTGATTCTAAGACCACGGATTGCACGGATTACACCGATTTTTCCACTGATGGCAGTAGTACACCGCGAGAAAATAATCCGAGAAATCCGGGGAATCTGTGGTTAAACAATCAAGAGTATAGACAAGTATTCGAGCAAGGTAATGAATACTATCGTAATCTGGTTAATTTAGAGAGCGACCCCCAGTGCAAGAACGTAGGGCGCATCAGTACCATTGCCTATGACGAGGAGGTATACTACAACCCCGATGCGGCGGCAATCATCGTAGATATGGCGAAAAAGCCTGTGGGAAGACCGAGGGGAGGGAAGAGTGCAGAGGGAAGAGTGCAGAGATGTGAGGCTGCCGTGCTGCGCGAGCTGGAGCGGCGCGGCATCCGCTACGAGACAGGCAGCTACAACAAATATGTGAGTGCCGCCTGCTATGAGATGAACCGCTATGGTGTGCCCGAAGAGCAGTGCCGTGAGTGGGCGGTGAACCGATTTGCCGACTACGATGCAGCGGACGTGGACTCCATCGTGCGCTCGTGCTACCTGCAGACCGACGAGCATGGAACGGCAAAGGTGCCTCGCACCACGGAGAGCCGCTATGCCACAATCAAGGATATCCAGGACTGGCTGCGGAGCAATGATATACAGATTAGGCATAATGTGATTACGAGAAAACGAGAGGTGAAGACCCCCTCCAACCTCCCCCTCTATGGGGAGGCTTTACAAGCATCGCTACAAAATAATTCATGCGAACAATCCGAAGGTGCTCCCCATAGAGGGGGAGCTGTCCAAAGGACTGAGGGGGTCTGTTGGAAGGAACTGGAAGATAAGAGTGTCAACTCCCTCTACTGCCGCTTCTGCCTCGACACGGGTCGACAGGCTAAGATTGGTGATTTCTACATCATCATCGAGAGCGACTTCTATCCAGACTATCATCCCTTAAGGGAGTATCTGGAGAGTCTGCCTGTGTGGGACGGCACGACCGACCACATCGACCAGCTGGCCTCGACGGTACATGTCACGGGATGCACACAGGAGCTGCACAACCGCTTCTTCAAGAAATGGATGGTGGCCATGGTGGCTGCATGGCACGACGACAGCACCACCAACCACGAAATACTGACCTATATCGGTGAGCAGGGCAAGTACAAGACCTCGTTCATGACCCATCTGCTGCCGCCCGCTTTGGACAAATACTTTGCCATTAAGCACTTCAACCACTCGATGAGCAAGGACGACCGTCTGGCACTGACCGAGCTGGCACTCATTGACCTGGAGGAGCTGGACAACATGCGCCCCGAGGCGGTGAACCTGCTGAAGGCTGTCACCACAGACCCTGCCATCAACCTACGCCCCGTGTGGGAGCGCTATGCGCTGAGGCGGCAACATATCGCCTCATTCTGCGGTACGGGTAACAACCCGCGCTTCCTCACCGACCTCTCGGGCAACCGCCGTTGGCTGGCCTTCATAGTAGACAACATCGACTCTCCGTGGGAGCGCACCACCGACTACGACGGTATCTATGCCCAGGCCTATGCGCTGTGGCAGCAGGGCTTCCGATACTGGTTTGACGATGAAGAGAATGCCGAGCTGGAGCGACACAACCGCCAGTTTGAGGAACCCAACATCGAGGAAGAGCTCATCCTTACCTACCTGCGCCAACCCTATGGCGAGGAGGTGGGCGAGTTCCTTACAGCCACGCGCATCATTGAGCTCATAGGCATGTACGTGAAGTGTCCGCTGTCGCCCAAGCGTGTGGCGTTTGCGATGCGTCGCCTCGGATTTGAGCAGCGTCGCACAAAGAACGCACGAGGATGGAATGTCGTATTGCTCACAGGCGATGACATCAAGAACAACCAACGCCAGAATGCACGCATGAGCGATGCAGGATAATCTCATGGGTGACAGATGACACATGGAATCCTATATACCCTATATATAGAAAAATAAATAATTATATTTTAAAAATAATTTAATTAATTATTTAAATATATGTCCCATATAGGAAAGCAAGTGTCATCCGTCACCTTTTCACTCTTCACTCTTAACTCTTCCCTCTATGGAATACCAAACCCTCCGCGCCTACGGCAAAGCCGAGCTGGCGCAACTATATAGCCCAGGAGCCTCACGTGCCTCAGCCCTACGGCTACTCAACAAGTACCTGCATGCCGCCGACGGCCTGCTCGTTGCGCTGCAACGCACAGGCTACACGCGTGGCTCACGCCACTTCACCCGCTATCAGGTGAGGTTGATATTTGAAGCGATTGGGGAACCGTAAAACTAATTGAAAATTGACAATTGACAATGAAAAAAGTACATGCATGTACCGCGCGTGGTGCATGCATGTACTTTTTTAATTACATGTTTGTAATATAATGGATTGATATATAAAGCGTTTTAAGGTCCACCCTTAAATTGTAGTTTCCTGATTTAGGTTGTCAGTTTAGAGGTTAATCCCTATAACAGGTTTACACGATTAGGTCTTATTCCTATACTAGGTTGACTGGTTAGTTTTTTAATCCTATAAATACTTTACAATCGATTGTTTTAATGTT
>JAZONI010000073.1:0-13113 GCA_045654445.1 Bacteroidaceae bacterium
TTTTTGGTAGCATTCGTAATATGGTTTAGAACCACAGGAGTGACAGTAGCGCTAAATGACGAGGGTAGCTATCGCCTTGTACGATTCAAGACGAGAGTGGATACACTAAGGGCTTCAGGTCCCTATGTCGCAGATACAGCAACTTTGGGTATGAAGTTGACTATTGACACTTTGAGAGCTGTCGAGATTAGAGAATATTTTCAGTTGGACACACTTTATTCCCCTAATGATGACACTTGGACAAAGGCTTTGGCGATAGGAAAGTTTGTTGCTACGAATATCCCTCACGACAATCAGAAAGAGGATCCGAAGTACAAGAATGCCATAGGCCTCTGGAAATATACCAAGACTGTGGCTCCTGCATTCAATTGCCGACTTCACAGCATCCTAACCTTTGAATTACTTTCATCCGTAGGAATCAAAGCAAGATACATCACTTGTTTGCCTCAAGACAGCATCGACAGAGATTGCCATGTTGTAAATGAGGTGTGGCTGCCCGAAAAGAATAAATGGGTGATGCTCGACACGGACATGGGCGGACATTATGTGACCGACAAGTCGGGAAATCTGTTATCATTGAAGGAAATGCGCGAACATTATATCGCAGGGAAGAAAATGGTAATGTACCCAGGCTTTGAGAAGGGAAGTTCGCGCAAGACCTACTATTACGCCTATATGGCAAAAAACACTTACTGGTTTACTTGTTGGGGAAATCTTGGATTTTATCAAGAGGACTATACAACCTATCCCGAGCTTGAATCAAGAGAGCATCACTATGCCCTTGTCCCAAGTGGTTTTAAGCCATTCAGCAGACGCAAGACCACTGCTGCGACGAGTGATGAAAAGCAGTTTTGGGATATGAACTAGGAGATGGTGGTATATACATACAAGCAAACCTCTTCCTTTATACAAAGAAATATAAACCAATTATAACTTTATGAATATGAAAAAGACAATATTATTATCAGTATTTGCTATTATGGCTATCGCTTTCAGTGCGAGTGCTCAAAATAGTTCGACTCATTCTTTTTCGTTGAGAACCTTATATGGTATTGAATATAGTTATGAGCATCAGTGGGATGGTGGAATGTCACTGATTGGCCGTATCGGTGGTGGAAGTGATATGTCTGGGCGCTCACAATATTATACCTATGGTCAAGGTTTTAATGTGATGGTAGAGCCTAGATATTATTTGAATGATGAGGATTTCTTCTCGGTGAAGGTCAATGGTGCTATTTTGATCTCCAATACTCCCTTTGATGTATCGTTAGTTCCCGTATATGGTATTAAGCGAGACTTTAGCAAACATTGGTTTTGCGAATTTACAATAGGTGGTGGAGCGGCCTATCATTCTGGTTATGGAGGCTTCCTTTACTTTAAGCCTCATTTGCAATTCAGAATAGGTTTTCAACTATAAATAGGGGAATAACCCCAAGTTCACTCTACCACGGCGGATATGCACTATCCGCAGAGCACCCACAAAATCCATAGAAGGTTTTCGAAGAATAGGCGCAGGCGTACTTCGAAGGCCTTCTGTGGATTTTATACCCCAATAGCCCTTATTAGTTTGTCTTTCCTTCAGGCTTTGAGCAATAGGAAAACATAAAAAGTTGGGACAAATGGCGGCTTCTATACAAAGAATTTATTACCTTTACATCGTGAAGCGATTAACGGTTAACGTTGAACGATTAACGAAACGAAGCTCACCGCTTAAAAACATAAACATTATAAACATAAAAAGACAATGAAAAAGTTATTTTTGACTGTAGTGACAATGCTTGCCGCCATTACAAGCGGTATGGCTTGCACGAACCTCATCGTAGGTAAGGCCGCATCGGCCGATGGCTCGGTGATCGTGAGTTATTCGGCCGACTCGTACGGCATGTATGGTTACCTTTGCCACTACCCCGCGGCAGTACACGCTCCGGGTACTTGGCGTGAGATCCTCGACTGGGAGTCGGGCCGCTACACAGGCCGTATCCCCGAGGCTGCGCAGACCTACAACGTAATCGGTAACATCAATGAGTATCAGGTGACTATCGCCGAGACTACCTTTGGCGGTCGCGAAGAGTTGGTGAACCCCGAGGGTATCATCGACTACGGTAGCCTCATCTATCTCGCCCTGCAGCGCTCAAAGACCGCTCGCGAAGCTATCGACGTGATGACCTCACTGGTAGAGGAGTATGGCTACAACAGCAGTGGTGAGAGTTTCTCTATTGCCGACCCCAACGAGGTGTGGATCATGGAGATGATTGGTAAGGGCCCTGGTCGCAAAGGTGCTGTGTGGGTAGCTGTCCGTATCCCCGATGATTGCATTGCCGCTCATGCCAACCAGGCTCGCATCCGTCAGTTCCCCTTGAAGGACAAGCAGAACTGCCTCTACTCAAAGGATGTGATCAAGTTTGCCCGCGAGATGGGCTACTTCGATGGCAAGGATAGCGAGTTTGACTTTGCTGACGCCTACTGCCCTGCCGACTTCGGCGGTCTCCGCTACTGCGATGCACGCGTATGGAGCTACTTCAACATGTTTGCCGATGCTGACATGAACGAGTACCTCCCCTGGGCTATGGGCGATGCATCGGCTACTCCTATGCCTCTCTACATCCAGCCCAAGCAGAAGGTGTCTGTTCGCGATGTGCAGAACGCTATGCGCGACCATTACGAGGGTACTCCCCTGGACATCACTGGTGATGTAGGTGCCGGTCCTTGGTCTATGCCTTATCGTCCTTCACCCTTGAGCTTCAAGGTGGACGACAAGAGCTACTTCAACGAGCGCCCCATCTCAACTCAGCAGACTGCCTTCACTTTCGTGTCACAGATGCGTAGCGAACTTCCCAACGCTATCGGTGGTGTACTTTGGTTCGGTACTGATGATGCCAACATGGCTGTGTTCACTCCCGTATACTGCTGCACTAACGTGGTGCCCGAGTGCTACAAGCGCGAGATGGCTGATGCAGTAACCTTCTCAGAGAAGTCAGCATTCTGGCTCTTCAACATGGTGTCAAACATGGTATACCCCCGCTACTCGGCTCTCATCGGTGACCTCAAGAAGGTACAGCAGGGTTGCGAAGATACTTTTGCTCAAAACCAGGCAACCGTTGAGGCTAAGGCTATGGAACTCTACAACGACAATCCTCCCAAGGCAGTAGCCATGCTCACCAAGTATACTGACGAGACTGCTATGTCAACCATGGCGGCATGGGGTAACCTTGCCAAGTTCCTCATCGTGAAGCACAACGATATGGTCATCAAGCCCGAGGAGAATGGCGTGTTCAAGCGCACAGAGACCGGCGAAGGCGTATCGCCCGTACGTACCGGTTATCCCGAGCACTTCAACCGTCGCATTGCCAAGGAGACCGGCGACCGTTACCTGATGAAGTAAGTCAGTTCACTTTGACAGAAAAGCGAGAGGCATGTGTCTCTCGCTTTTCTGTTCTTTCCAGAATTATTGGTGTCCGATAAACTCTAAAACTCAGAATATGCTCAGCGTCGCTGCCGGCACTGTCCCCCAGCCCCTCTTGTACCCCCTCCGCACTTCGTGCTCGTCCCCCTGCCAGGGGGACAGTGCTGGACAGTGCGGACGGCTAAAGCCTGCATGCAAGCATAAAATAAGCGTGGGTGATATATTTCGCCCACGCTCTATAGTAGAAAGAATGATACAGTGAGAGTTACTCTTCTGTTTCCTTCTTCTCGCTTTTGCGGATGGCACGCTTACGGGTCTTCTTCTCAGGAGCCTGTACGGTGGTTTCCTTGATACCTGCCAATTCGGGGTCAATCATGATGCGGCCGCAGTACTCACATACGATAATCTTCTTGCGCATCTTGATGTCGAGTTGGCGCTGGGGTGGAATCTTGTTGAAGCAACCGCCACAAGCATCACGCTGGATATATACTACACCAAGACCGTTGCGGGTGTTCTTGCGGATGCGCTTGAAAGATTGCAACAAGCGGGGCTCGATGCTTGTCTCGAGGGCTTTTGCACGATCGCGCAACTTCTCTTCCTCTTCCTTGGTCTCAGAGATGATTTCATCAAGTTCGCCTTTCTTCTCTTCCAAAGCAGCAAGACGCTCTTCAAGAATGCTGTTGGTGCGGTCAATCTCTTCGTTCTTGTTCTTCAGGTCAGCAGCGTACTGACGAAGTTTCTTCTCGCAGAACTCTACCTCAAGTGTCTGGAACTCGATTTCTTTAGCCAACAGGTCATATTCACGGTTGTTGCGCACATTGTTTTGGTCCTCGGTATATTTCTCAATCATAGCCTTGGCCTCTTCAATCTTTATCTTGCGCTTGCTCTCTTCGCTCTTGATGTTGTCGATTTCGGTAGCGAAGTTAGCGATACGTGTTCTCAAGCCAGCAACTTCGTCCTCCAAATCTTCTACTTCGAGAGGAAGTTCGCCACGCAAGGTCTTGATGCGGTCAATCTCAGAAAAGATAAGTTGCAATTGATAGAGTGACGCCAATTTCTCCTCCACGGTATATTCCTGTGGGTCTTTCTTTGTCTCTTTTGCCATAGTTATAAATAATTTATTGGGTTTGTATTTAGTGTTGTCTTTATAATCTTGAGTTCGGGGAACTGTGCCTTCAATATCTCTTCGAAGATTTCGATGGTGTATTGCTCGCTCTCGTAGTGTCCCATTTCGGCGATGAGCAATTCGTCGTCGTGTCCAAAATAGTCGTGATAGCGCATTTCGCCTGTGAGGAAAGCGTCGGCCCCTTGGGCAATGGCTTGGGATAGCAGAAACCCTCCTGCACCTCCGCACAATGCTACACGACGTATCTGGCGGCTGTTAAACCGGTTGTGTCGGAGGCACTGTATGCCGAACAGGGATTTGAGGCGTTGTAGAAACATCTGTTCTCCCTCTGCTGTGGGCAGTTCGCCGATGAGGCCTGCACCTGCAGGCTGTGCAGCCGACTTGTTCTCGAGAAAGGTCAAGTTTTGCAAACCTATTTTCTCGGCTATGCGGTAGTTGACGCCTCCCTGTGCATTGTCCATGTTGGTGTGTGCAGCATATATGGTGATACCTTTTTGTATGGCCTTGATAACGCATCGCTCCACATAGGTGGTGCCTGTGATGGATTTCAGCCCGCGAAACAATAGAGGATGGTGGGCTACAATCAAGTTGCATCCCATACGTTCGGCTTCATCTATAACGGCTTCCGTTACGTCCAAGCACAATAAAGCCCCTGTAACTTCCTGCTCCGCTGTCAATCCTATCTGCAAGCCCGCATTATCAAAGTCGTCTTGCAAAGGCAGTGGCGCATACTGTTCAAGGGCGTCCAATAGTTGTTTTGCCTTCATTATGTCTGAAAAATCGCTGCAAAGGTACTATTTTTTTTTGAATTACGAAAACCTTCGCTACGTAACGATGAAAAATAACGCCTACTGACGTAGTTATTTCTTGAAAATGCGTTTCATGCGTCCGTATCCGTCAAATGCCTGGAGTGATGAGAGGCGTATGGCTATCATCAAGGATAGCATGGATGCCGACATGGTGATGACGACAATCATAATCTGGTATTTAATGGCTACATCGGGACTGCTGCCACCAAGTATCTGTCCGATCATAGTGCCAGGTAACGATACCAGGCCCATAACGGCCATATTTGCAATGGCTGGGCTGAAGGATTTGATGATGGCTTGTCGTACAAAAGGTTGCAGGGCCTCGCTACGTGTGGCGCCATTGCCCAGTAGGTAGTAATAAAGGTTTTGCTCGCGTTGTAGGGTGGTGTAGAAGGTACTGATGGCAATCACATTGACGGATAGCATATTGCCCAATAAGATGCCTGTGATGGGGACAAAGTAGCGGGCACTGAAGATGTTGTCGAGCCGTAGCACAATGCCGAGGAAGTAGAATCCTATCAGGATGCTGGCTACAACGAAACCGATGATGAGTGGCCACATGAGGATGCTGCGTAGCACTCTCGTACGCTGTAGTGCTGTCTCGCAGGCTATGATGACCATGATGAGTACCCAAAGCAGATTGATGAAAGGATTGTTCCACTCGAATAGATAGCGTAGGTAGACGCCGATGAACATCATCTGTAACACCATGCGTAGAGCGCCTGTGCAGATACTCTTGAGCAGTCGGGTCTCATAGCGCCATATGTAATAGATTGGTATGAGCAGGAGCAGCATGCCGATGCCGAGGCTGAGGTAGGAGATATCTATGGTACCCATGAGTCTATAGCTGGATGAGGGTGGAACAATGTGCGGCAAACTGCTGGTCGTGCGATACGGCAACGATAGTGGTACCTTGTTGTTGCTGTTCGCGGAGGAAATCGATGACGAGGTTGCGGGATGTTTCGTCAAGGGCTGCCGTCGGTTCGTCAAGCAACCAGATCTCTTTGCCCTGCGTAGCTAGGGTGGCAAGCATGATACGTTGTCGCTGGCCGCCTGAGATCTCTGACAAACGTTTCTTGAGCAGGTCGGTATCCAAACCTAACTTCTTGAGGTTGCCGTACAATTCATCCGTGAATAATTGTACATTTTTGTTGTTCCCAATACGAAACGTTTGTGTAATAAAATCGTTCACCGTGTCATTTGGAAATGACAGTTCTTGAGGGAGATAGGATGTCTTTCTTCGAGTGACGTCGCAAGTCTTTTCGTTCATCACTTGCTTGTCTACAACAATCTCTCCACAGGTTATTGGCGTGAGCCCGATGAAGGCTCTTAAGAGCGATGTTTTTCCACATCCTGAAGGGCCTGTGATACAAGCAAAATCTCCAGGATGGATGTGGCATGAGAAGTGTTCAATAACGCACTCTTTGCCGAAGTGTATCGATATTTCGTTAGCAGCAAGCATGTGTAATGTGTGGTATTACTTTACAAACTGTGCTGCGGTCCACTCCTTCTCTACGCGATGACTCAAGTAGCGTAGTCCGAGGCGTTCGGCTTCGGCTTGTATGAGGGGAAGGTCGCTCTCGTAGAAACCACTGAAGTAGATTTCAGCCCCCTCGTTCATGCGGGCTACATAGTATTGCATGTCGGCCAAAAGGATGTTGCGGTTGATGTTGGCAATGATGATATCGAATGGGCCTTCAGCGGCGAGCGATGAAGCATCGCCTTGGAATACCTTGATGTTGTCAATATGATTGAGGGCAAAGTTGTCAATGGAGTTGTTTACGCACCATTCGTCGATGTCGATGGCTGTTAGTGCTTTGGCGCCGCGCATCGAAGCCAAGATGGCGAGAATCGAGGTGCCACAACCCATGTCGAGTACGGTCTTGTCTTGCAAGTCGATGTCGAGAAGATAACTGATGATAAGGCGTGTGGTTTGATGGTGGCCGGTGCCGAAAGCCATTTGTGGGTTGATGATGATATCAAAGTCGGCCTTGGGGTAGTCCTTATGGAAGGTGCTGTGGATGACGCAGCGGCTATCCACTACGATAGGTTCGAAGAAGTTCTTTTCCCACTCCTCATTCCAGTTCTTGTCTTCCATCTCGCATGAGGTGAAGGTGATGTGGGTATCGGGCATGGGGAAGTCGGTCAGGGCATCGGTGAGCGCTTGCTCATCGAACAGATGGACAGGAACGTAGCCGATGGTACCTTGGGGAGATTCGACAAAACTTTCAAATCCCAACTCAGCGGCGAGTGCAGCGATGATATCATTGGCGGTTTCGCTCGTAGGGGTTACGGTGAAGGTGACTTCGAGATATTTCATATTTGTAGTTTGGTTTTCGCGTGTTTTCTGCAAAATTACGCTTTTTTAGGGATTTTCCCCACAAATGATAGGAAAAATCCCCGTTTTGTATAGAAAATATGGTTTATCTTTGCATGCAAAGAAAGTCTATGCTTGGCATACAGGCTTCGATAGCAGAATGTGAATATATAATATATAAAGGTATGAAAAGAGGATTATTGATAGCAACGATGTTAGTGGGTATCGTTGGTGCTGCATTTGCTCAGCACGATGATTTGTATTTCGTTCCCAAGAAGAAAAAGGTCAAGACCGAGGTGTCTGCTGAATCTAAAGTGGAGGCGCAGGAGTCTGGACAGGATAAGCAAGGTAATGAGACGGCTGCTTTCATGGATGAAGATGCCTATAATCGTCGTACTTTGTATTTGACAGAGCAAGGCGATGCCGTTTCTGAGTTTGCCATGAATGATGAGGGTTTTGTACTCATCACTGAAGAGGGCGATACCATGTGGCTGAATACCGATACTTTGCGTCTTGCTCGTGCGATAGACGAAGGTTGGGTCAACGGCTTTGAAGGCAGTGATTCTGACTATGAATATGCCATGCGTATTGTTCGTTTCCGTAGTCCGCGTTATGCCATTCCTGTGAGCAGCCCACTTTATTGGGATGTGGTGTATGGTGGCGCGTTATGGCCCAGTTGGGATTGGAATATCTATGATGACGGCATGTATGCCTATGTGTTCCCTACATCGAGCAATTGGTATTATTGGGACTATATGATGGGGTATCCCTACTACGGAGGTTCGTGGGGTGGATATTATGGTCATCATTGGTATAACTGGGGATATCATAGCCATATGTGGTGGAGTCCTTGGCACCATCATCATTACCATGGCTATCATCCCGGTTGGCCTCATGGCCCTCACCTTGGTCATTATCCTGGCATTGGAATAGGTAAGCCTAGCTGGAGTAGTTTGCCTTCGGTTAAACGTAACGATCGACATGCTACGGTAGCCTCTACACGTCGTGGTGTGCAGGATGCAGGTGTAAACCGTGGTGCGGCTTCAGTAACGCGTCAAGGGACTTCGGTTACCCGTCAAAGCAATGGTGGAAGCACTCGTAGTTCGTCTGTTCGCGTAGTCACTGGACGTACAGGCTCCACTCAGTCTACCGGCGTGACACGTTCAACATCAGGACGCGGTGGTAATGATGAGATAGTACGTCGTAGCGGTACCTCTTCTTCGGTAGGCCGAGGCGTTTCTACTGGTGGTGGCTCGCGTAGTGAGTATACTCGTCAGAGTACCTCGCGCAGCAGTTCGGGTTCATCATATAATCGTCCCAGCAGTACACGCAGTTCTTCGTCTTCATCGGTAAGTCGCAGCAGTTCTTCTTCGTCAGGTAGTTCGCGTAGCAGTTACTCTAGCGGATCGTCGTCAAGCAGTTCGTCGTATGGTAGCGGTAGCAGTTCGTACAGCCCCTCACGCAGCAGTTCTTCATATAGCGGATCTTCATATAGTGGTGGCTCTCGTAGCGGCGGCAGCAGTTCGTATGGCGGTGGTAGTTCGCGCAGTGGAAGTAGTAGCGGTACCCGTCGATAAGTATTAGTTCAGTTAAGTATAAAATAAAACCATATAATTATGAAACGTAATAGATTATTTCTTCTTGCAGCCATGCTTCCCGCTTTGTCGGTAATGCAGGCGCAGACATCATACGAGGCTGCCGAGTTGCTCGGTTCTGATTTGAATGGTACGGCACGCTTTGTGGGTATGGGTGGTGCTATGGGGGCCTTAGGTGCCGATATCAGCACGATGGGCACAAATCCTGCAGGTATAGCTCTCTATCGTAGTTGGGACATGTCCATGTCGTTGGGTGGCAATTGGGTGACCCAACACAGCGAGTCCGGTACTAGCCGCAATCGCATGTTCTCTTCTTTTGGATCTTTTGATAACTTGGGCGTTGTCATAGCCAATAAGATGAGCAATGAGGATATCTTCCGTTTTGTGAACTTTGGTGTCAACTACCGCAACGTGAAGCGCTTTGGTGGTAAGATGGGTATGAGTGCTGACCTTAATGGCCTCTCGCAGACGGGGCAGATGGCTTGGCAAGCGTTTGAAAATCTTGATGTGGTAGAAAGTGATTTTGATGTTTTCGACAAGAATAGTTTTTACAACCATAACTATTATGGCGAACCTTGGGTGGGGTGGCTCACATTGCTGGGTGCCGATGCTCGCTTGATTGATGCTACGGCTTTGGATAGGGGTAGATATTATCCCTCCTATAGTAATAGTTACAATGAAGTGGTGAGTGGTGGCATCGATGCTTATGACTTTAACTTCTCGGTAAACCTGATTGATGCTGTATATCTGGGTGTGACACTTACGACATATGATGTGAATCGTAACGTGGAGTCTACCTATACAGAGTGGTTTGATGGTGGTAACTATACTTTGAAGAATGATTATCGCACCGTAGGATCGGGTTATGACTTCAAGTTCGGTGCAATCATTCGCCCTATAGAAGAGTCGTCGTTCCGTATTGGTGTATCGGCTACTACCCCTACGGTATATAACCTCCGTGATTACAACTCAGCCGAAATCAATTCTACGGTGACTTTTGAGAACGCTGATGGCGATATGTGGCAAGAGTCATTTGAAATGGCAACTGATAGCGAGAATGCTTATGATGCAATCTGCTACACCGACTACACCATGATAGCCCCTGCCAAAATGAATGTCAGTTTGGGTGGTACTATTGGTACTTCATGGGCCTTGGGTCTAGAGTATGAATATACCGATTACGGCACGGCGGTGTTGTTCTACGATAATGGTGGTGAGAATGAAGCAATGAATAATCATACAAGGGATAATTTTAAGTCTCAGCAGACCATCCGTTTGGGTGTGGAGAAAATGTTTGCCGGCTCATTCTATACTCGCTTTGGCTATAACTACCAGAATAGCGGATACAAGAAGGATGCCTGGAAGATGATTCCTATCAACTCCGTGCAGACAAACACGGCTTATAGAAATATCAACAGCACCAATAACTTCTCATGTGGTATTGGTTATCGAGGTGGTAATTTCTATGCCGATGCAGCCCTGCTTTATAGCAAGCAGACCGCCGATTTCTACCCCTTTGATGATAGCCGACTGTCTGCCACATCGCTCAGCCGTAATGTTGTAAAGGGCACGGTCACCATCGGTCTCCGTTTATGATAAACATCTTTACTGTACAAATAATCCCTCAGAACTCTGGGGGATTATTTTTTGTATATTTGTTGCATTTTTGGCAAAAAAGGTCTCCTAAAATGGTAAAAATTAACTTTTTTGCAAAATATTATAGTTTTATTTGGTATTATCCGAATATAATTGTTACTTTTGGGACAATTTATATAGAATTATTATTAATAATCTAAGCTATGGGATATTTAAGATTCGACAAGACGTTAATGACGAACTTAGAAGAATCGCTCCCTCGCGAGATATTGCGTACCAATAGGTCTGGCGCTTATAGTTGCTCTAGCATTATTGATTGCAATACGAGAAAGTACCATGGATTACTTGTTATCCCTCTCCCCGAGATGGATGATGAAAACCATGTGTTGCTCTCTTCTCTTGACGAGACAGTGATTCAGCACGGTGCCGAGTTTAACCTTGGCGTACACAAGTATTCGGGTAACAGCTTCAGTCCTCAGGGACACAAGTATATCCGAGAGTTTCAATGGGAACGCGTGCCGACAACCATCTATCGTGTGGGCGGCGTTATCCTGAAGAAGGAGAAGGCCTTCGTGCATCACGAGAACCGTATCCTTATCCGTTACACATTGCTTGATGCTCATTCTGCTACTACACTGCGCTTGCGCCCCTTCATGGCGTTCCGCAGCGTACGTCAGTTTACTCATGAGAACTGGCAGGTGAACAAGACCTATCAAGAGGTAGACAACGGTATCAAGACATGTATGTATCCGGGCTATCCTGAACTCTTCATGCAGACCAACAAGAAGAGCGAGTTTGTATATGCCCCCGACTGGTATCGTGGCATGGAGTATCCGAAGGAGCAGGAGCGTGGCTACCACTTCAATGAGGATCTCTATGTACCCGGTTACTTCGAAGTACCCATCAAGAAGGGCGAGACCATCATCTTCTCGGCTGGTATCTCTGAGGCTTCATCACGCAAGTTGAAGCAGATGTTTGAGCATGAGTACGAGATTCGTCCTCCTCGCGATACCTTTAAGAATAGCATGGTGATTGCTGGTCACCAGTTCCACAACTTGCAGGGCGATAAGCACTATATCTTGGCCGGTTATCCTTGGTTCAAGTGCCGTGCTCGCGATATGTTCGTTTCGCTTCCTGGTTTGACATTGGCCGTAGACGAGATGGACGAGTTCCAATCAGCCATGAAGACCGCTGCCGAGGCTATCGAAGACTTTGTTAACGAGCGTCCCAGCGAGTGTAAGATTTATGAGATGGAGCACCCCGACGTACTCCTCTGGGCAGTATGGACACTGCAGCAATATGCTAAGAAAACCTCGATGAAGCAGTGCTGGGACGAGTATGGCCAGCTTTTGCAACACATCATCGATTATATCCGTCATGGCAAGCACGACAACCTCTTCCTCCACGACAATGCGCTGCTCTATACCAACGGTAAGGATAAGGCAGTGACTTGGATGAATTCTGTAGCTAATGGTCGCCCCGTAGTACCTCGTACCGGTTATGTAGTGGAGATTAATGCCCTTTGGTACAATGCTCTCCGCTTCGTGTCGGAACTTTGTCATGTAGGAGGCAACGAAGACATGTCAGAGACACTCAACGACCTCGCTCAGCGTTGTCAACTTTCATTCGTGGGCAAGTTCCTCAATGAGTACGGTTGGTTGTATGACTATGTTGATGGTGACACCCCCGACTGGAGCGTACGCCCCAACATGATCTTTGCAGTAGCTCTCGACTATTCACCTCTCGACCGCAAGCAGCAGAAGAAGGTGCTCGATATCGTAACTAAGGAACTCCTCACTCCGAAGGGTCTCCGTTCGCTCAGCCCCAAGAGCACAGGTTATAACCCCAACTACGTAGGTCCGCAGGTAGAGCGCGACTATGCTTACCATCAGGGTACAGCATGGCCTTGGCTCGGTGGATTCTATATGGAGGCATACTTGCGCATCCACAAGATGAGCGGTTTGTCATTCGTAGAGCGTCAGCTCATCGGCTTCGAGGAGGAGATGACCACACACTGTATCGGCTCTATCCCCGAATTGTTCGATGGTAATCCACCATTCCGTGGCCGTGGTGCTGTAGCCTTTGCCATGAACGTGGCTGAGATACTGCGCATATTGGATGTATTAAAGGAGTATGACATTTAACGAATAGGAGGAACGATATATGAAAGTATTAATGTTCGGTTGGGAGTTTCCTCCTAAGATTTATGGAGGTCTCGCTGTTGCCAGTTATGGTATAACGAAGGGATTAAGCCTTCAGGGCGATGT
>JAZONI010000074.1:0-2608 GCA_045654445.1 Bacteroidaceae bacterium
ATACCTACGCCCGACCTCTCAGCAAGTTCCACTTGCGTGAGGTTATACAACTTACGCTTAGCGCATATATATTCTCCTAAATTCATATCACTCATATTCACCCCTTACGGGTATAATCATAAGAGAAGAACAATAAAATCACCCCTTACGGGTACAAATGTACAATAAAATTCATTACATTGTACCCTTAAGGGATGGTTTTTCATTCACAAACGACAATTCTCAGAACATTTTATATGAAAACATCTTCGTTAAAGAACTTTCCACGATGCCAAGTCCTCCCCCTAACGGGGGAGTTAGAGGGGGTCTTCATTCTTTATACAACGCCCCCACCGGATCCTCCTTCGCCGCACGGTAGGCACGGGCTACGACGATGGCCGAGGTCACGGCCAGCACGATGGCGAGGGCGATAAGGAATACCCACCAGTAGAGCGGGATGTGGTAGGCAAAGCCTTCGAGCCAGCGCGACATGATCAAGTAGCTCACGGGAGCGGCAAAGAGGAAAGCCACGAGCACCATCTTCACATATTGGCCAACGAACATACCGAGCACCTGGCTTATCTGCGCTCCGTGGACACGGCGCACGGCAATCTCGCGACGGCGATACTGCGTCTCGAAGAAGACGAGGCCGAAGACTCCCATCAGGGCGATGAGGATGGAGATGAGAGAGAACACGGTGACGAGATGTGTGAGCTCCTTCTCCTTCTCATACTCGCGGCCCAGCTGCTCGTCGAAGAACTCCACTTGGATTTCCTCGGGCTTGGCTTGTGAAGCAAGCTTGAGGAAGCAGCTCTCAATGTGCTTCTTCACAGTCTCAAAATCGGCTCCCTCCGCAGTACGGATATAGAGCTGCGGATAGTAGAGGTTCTGACCATAGATATAGAAGGCCGTAGGTCTTGTTTTATATTGCAGGGGTTGCATCTTGACATCTTCGCAGAAGCCAGCAACTTCGGCAATGCCTCCCTGCCATGCGATATTGGTATTCATCGTGAGGTTGCACTCGCGGCGGGCCGTCTCGGTGTAGATGATTGTGCCCATGGGGTTCTGCATGTCGCGCGGCTCGAAGTTGCGGCCTTCGGTAATGTCGATACCCATCACTTCGAGGAAGTTATCGGTGACAATCTGCAAGTCGAGAATCACCTCGCGGTCTTCTCCCTTGACCTCGCGCCCCCATCCTTGGCGTGCATCTTCCGACACCATACGGTTTTGCGAGAAGGTGACATCCTTAATCATCGGACTCTCTTTGAGGAGCGACACGAGTGCGGGGCGATGACGGTCCTCCGTCTGCATCATGGCATACTTCTCCACTACGACAGAGAGTAGTTGCTCCTTGTCGAAGCCCATATTGTAGTTCATCATAAAGGAGTGTTGCAGCTTGATGAACATCGTGCAGGTGATGAGCGAGATGGAGATGAAGAACTGGAAGCCGAGCAACGCCAGACGCAAGCGGCGTCCCTTGACCGAGTTACCGAAGGAGCCTTTGATGGCAAAGGCAGGAGGCACCGAGGTGATGTAATAGGCTGGATAGATGCTTGCAATGATGGCCAGCACGATGCCAGCGGCAAGCATCATCAGCACAGCGTCCCAATTGTCCTCCAAAGCGATGGTGGTAGAGATGAAACTGCTGGCACTCACTTCGGGAGCAATCATAAAGATGATGTAGGCCGCCAGCAACAGACCGAGCAAAACCAATCCGATGGCTTCACCCACAAAGCCGAGGCGCAAGCGGCGTGCCGTGCAACCGAATATCTTCTCCGTATTCACACGGCGTATGCGGCGCGGCACCATCGCCATAAAGAAGTTGATGAAGTTGACAAAGGCAACGATGACGATGATGATGCCGATGGCCAGCAGGGTGTAAGTGGTAGTCGCATTGCCTACCTTGAATGCTGTATCCACATCAGTGAAATAGGATTCATCCAGTGGGGTCAGTTGCAATAGGTTCTTCGGCTCTGCACGGAACTGCTCTAGGGTCAGTGTGTCGACATATTCTATTCCCTTCCACTCATGAATCATCTTGTCCCTCGCTTTCATGAACTCAAGGTACTTGGGGTAGAGACTTTCGAGGAAGGCATCCTTCATCCACGCCTCCTTCAGCTTATATAAATAGGTGTAGTTCCAGTTGCCAGCCTCATCCCATCCGTCGGGAGCAACACTATGGAACATCTGTATATCATAGAAGTCGCAGTTCTTGGCAAAATCCTCGAAGATGCCTACGATGGTGTAGGACTCTCCTTTTTCATCTTGTACCACATCGTCCAGTTGCAGACCGTGGGCTCGGGTAAACCTCTCGTTCATCAGTACGCTGTTGGGCATCTCCAAGCGGTCGAAGCTACCACACACGAGGTTGAAGCCCACGGTTTCGGGCACTCCCTTGGTGCCCTCAATGGCTGTGACCTCCACCATTTGTTCTACGCCATTAGCTTGCAGCTTCAGGTTGATGGGCGAAGGTTCGAATACACGTCCGAAGGTCTCTACCATTGAAGAGTCTTCACCAAACGTCTGACCCAAGTGGTCATTCATGCTATCACTCATCTTGCCATCGTAAAACATGGCAAACATAGCGGTCTCCAGTCGGAACACCCTCTCCGCATCCTTGAGCGAGCGG
>JAZONI010000075.1:0-8020 GCA_045654445.1 Bacteroidaceae bacterium
CTCGGGGGCTTCCTCCAATACGATAGCATCTCCGAACGAGAGTGTCACGCGCTTGTACTCCACACCATCTACTATGTATATGAGGTCATACTTCATGTCCTTGTTTATGGTGTAGCTTCCTGTCAGGGTGATGTCCTTTGCTGGCATGGTCTCGGGTACCTCTCCCCATCCGCTGAAGTTATAGCCCTCCTTGGCTGGTACCTCTGGTGTGGGTACGGCAGTACCGTATACAACCTCTTCAACCTTGAACACTTCGCCATCGAGGATATAGGTTACCTTGTATACATTGGGAGTGTAGCTGCCTTTTACGGTTACGTCACCGGCCGGCATCGTTTCAGGCAATCCCTCCCATCCATCGAATGTATGTCCCTCCTTCTCGGGTGCTTCGACTTCGGTTATACTGTTACCAAAGGTTACTTCCTCACGTATATATTCTTCTCCATCGACCATGTATACAATGGTGTAAACGTTGGGGGCAAATTCTGCGGTAAGGTGTACGTCATCAATGGCTTCAAATAGGTACGGATTGTCGGAGCTTCCGTCAGACCACTTGACGAAGTGATAGCCTGTGCTCGGGATGGCCACTACTTTCACCGTATCACCGGCATTATAGATACCTTCTCCATGCACAGTGCCTCCCTCTGTAGCCTCTATCGTTATCTGATAACGGGATGTTACCGTCAAGACACCACAGGTTACGATTGCATCTATGGCCGTGATGGCATCAGCTGCCAGTCTCACGTCGGAAAGGATAACCTCATATTCACCGCTGTTCATGTCGGCATCGGCCTCGATGGTCAGCGTACATAGTGTACCGTCATTGCCTTTGAATGCAGCAGTAGGTTGGGCATAGAAGAGTATCATGGCCGAGTTGGCAGTCTCGTTCAGGCGATACTCTATAGAATGTCCATTGCAGCGGCTGTCATTTAGAGCGATATCCTTGATTGTGATTCCCTGCGGAAGCGCAATAGTGAATTGTCCGCCCGAGACGGTAGCTTCGTTTGTCAGCGTCACCGACAGCTCATTCTCCGTACCTTGTGCTACAGTTCCATTCTCGACGGAAAGTTTGCAGGTCTGCGCCTGCATGGTGAGTGCGAGACCCATCCATGCAGCACAGATACATACAATTCTCTTCATATAATAGTTTAATGATTTTCTCATTTCCATAGGAACTTAACTTTAACAGGTGAAGTTTCGTTGACAATCTCAATCACATAGGTTCCGGCAGGGAGTGAAGGCAAGGCCATCAAGAAGTCGCTTCCGGTAACCTCTTCTGCCATGACGAAACGTCCGGCAGCATCGGTAAGCATGGCCATAGAGCCTGTAGCACCAAGGATGTGCAAGCCCTTGTCTACCACCATCACGCGGATTCCGCTTGCTGTCTGTTTAATGTTTGTAGCATTGCCCACCAGCAGCTGACCCTCTGTCAAGACACAAGGCATCTCGCTCATGTCGGCATTCACCAGAATGACCTCTTCGGGTACTATCGGGTATGCTCCCTCCTCCATGTTGACAGGCAGGTTAGCCTTTACCGACAAGGTGCTCGGCACAGAACCGAGTGAAGTAGAATAGGCCAGCAAGGTGTAGGTGTTGTCCTCGGTGCCCAGCTTGCGTCCCACCACTAAGCCTGGTGTTGCTGAAGTAAGCTCTACACCCTCAGGCATTGTCACATCAAACTGAACACCACAGATGTCTACTGTAGACGAGAGAGCGAAGTGCATCATCACCTCATCTGTGCCTGCAGCATCCATAGCTTTCAGTGCATAGCTGTCTGTTTTTGATGAACGATGTCGTACAGAAAGTGCTTTGGCTACAGCATGCTCGCCAAGGATGATACCGCTGATACCTACAATGTCTGTTACGTTGATTGTCTTGTCTTCGTTCACGTCGGCGGTGTTCATTGTGTAGGTCGGGAAGATACGTCCGTAGATGAGGTCTACCTCACACAGAATATCCATCACATCCACATTCTCATCCTTGTTCACGTCACCCTTGAGCAGTGAGGCCTCATTGACATCACGCAACACGAACGATGTTATGGCTTCAGAGCTACATCCATTGCTGTTGGTGTATGAGTATCTGAGGCTGTAGGTGCCCGGTTCGTAACGCTTGGGGTTGAACAACTGTTCCTCCTTGTCATTGATGTAGTATTTACCACCCTCGGGTATTCCGCCGGTAAGTATCAAGGCTGCTTCGTCTGTGTATACAGGGAAGTAGTGTGCTATCGATACTTCGGGGAGCGGATTCACACGGAAGGTAATCTGTGACGACAAGGCATTGTCTATCGAAGCGCAGGGGTTCGATGAGATGACGCGTACCTGTACCTTATCGTTATGGGCCAGCTCCTCCATTATTAGTGTGTCTGCTAGTGTTGTTGCTATCACCTCACCATTGAGCAACCACTCAAATTCGGGCTGTTCGCCGGCATTTGTGGCTGTTGCTTTCAGGCGGATGGCATCACCGGCACAGAGTGTCTTGGTCGCTGCTGAGAGTGTCACCTTGGGGGCATCGGTAGGCAATACTACCACAGGCACATAACAGGTGGTGACACAGTCGCCCACGGTCTTCACGCCGAGTGAAGCCATGTAGGTGCCCGCCTTGGTGTAGCTGTATACAAAGGCATCGTCGGTGTTGGAGTCCTCCTTGCCGTCACCATTCATATCCCAACTGTAAGTAGTGGCATCGGTAGCTCCCTCGGTCATGTTGAATACAATGAACTGCTCGCCCACACAGAACGTGTCCTTGGGAAGCTCCATCATGGGAGTGGCGTTCATGCAGAACTTTTGGATGAGAGGTGCACTCCAGTTCCCATTTGAGAGGGCTCTCACAAACAATACATGGGTGCCGTAATCGGCAGGTGCCGGGATGTCTTCGTTCACGATAGCCAATGTGTCGCCCGTGAAGGGGAGTGTGTTGGCTTTTCCATATCCTGGGTCAGTGTCCCAGTAATATTCAACGCGCTCTATGATACCACCATCCTTCGAAATGGCCACATAGCTCAATTGTGTCTGCGACCATGTACCGCAAAATGCACGTATACCCAAAAGGTGTATACCATTGCTCAGCGTGTCGGTAGAGAGCTGCATGCTATATACCGAGTCGTTTGCAGAGGCATCTGCCGCGTAGGGTGTTGCCAAGCCGATACCGGGGTCATCGTCCCAGAAATATTCCATGGCCTCTACTTTGCTGCTTCCATGCGAGATGGCCACCAGAGTAGTGGTGGTATGTGACCAGGTGTTGCCAGATCCTACGCGAAGACCTAATAGATGTACGCCCTTGCTCAGCGTGTCGGTAGGTATGGTGAAGTTTGCTTTCGCTACTCCATCCTCACTTATCACATCCAGTTGTGTACCCATGCCACAGCCAGGGTCTTTGTCCCAGAAAAATTCTAGCTTGTCGGCCCACAGCCCGTTGCCCATGATTCCGCATATCTGGAAGTAGGTCTGCGACCATGCACCGTTGAAGAGTCTCAATCCCAACAGGTGTGCTCCGGGCGACAACGTATCGGTAGGTATCGACAACTGAATCGTTGGCTCTTCCCCGCTCGCCTTCACCGGATATGTGGTGGCATTTCCTATTCCTGGATCCTTGTCCCAGAAATATTCCACACTCTTCACAGTGCTGCCTCCATGTGCAACAGCCACCAAGGAGGTGTTGGTATGTGACCATGTGTCTCCCGATCCTACGCGAAGGCCCAACAGGTGTATGCCCTCGCTCAGTGTGTCGGCAGGTATGGCAAAGTTTGCTTTCGCTACTCCATCTTCACTTACCACATCCAGCTTTGTGCCCATGCCATATCCCGGGTCTTTGTCCCAGAAGAACTCCAATTTGTCAGCCCACTGCTCATTGCCCATGATTCCGCAAATCTGGAAGTAGGTCTGCGACCATGCACCGTTGAAGATTCTCAATCCCAACAGGTGCGCTCCGGGCGACAATGTATCGGTAGGAATCGACAATTGGATCGTAGGTCCCTCGCCACTGATGTTTACCGGATACACCGTGGCGTTCCCTATTCCCGGGTCTTTGTCCCAGAAATACTCCACGCGCGACTCTCCTGCAAACACAGAGGCCTTAAGTATAGTATGTAGCAATGTAGACGAATAGTAATCTCCGTCTATAGCCCGTATTCCCAACAGATTGACCCCTTCGGGTAGTGACTCGGTAGACAAGCTGAACTGAACTACTCCATTTTTTGCAGTTACCTTTGCAGCTTTACCTATACCGGGATCGCTATTCCAGAAATATTCAATCTGGTCTTGTGCTGTCAGGCATTGAGCAATACCGACGACAACACCCATAATCCACCAACGGGCCTTGCACTTCCCACTGAAGATTATGTTTTTATTCATTCTGACTCTTTATTTTCAAGGTAATATTCAATTTGCCATCTGTAGGAGTGGTAGGAATGTTAGATTCTACGATGTAGGGAATAAACTTGGGCAAACCTGAAACCACATAGGGGTATGCTCCACCATAGACGCCACAGTCAACACCATTGGCTCCGGCACCAAGGGCGGGGCTGTCTTCCTTCAATTTGAAACGCTCGTCCAAAGAACCTTCCCACTCAAATACATCTTCTATCTTTGCACCAATAAACTGGTTGGTCTTGTAGATGGCGAAGGTGTGCTCGGCATCGTTGCTCAAGATGTTGTTGTTGATAGAGTTGGCATCTGTCTCAGATACATTGTAGATGGTCTGATGGTTATAAAACTTGGTAGTATTGCCATCCACCGTCGACTTGGTGTTGGTATTGATAATGACATTGTTGGTGATGGAGGTGTTTGTGATTCTATATAATACATAACAATAATCATAACCGCTGCTAGTAGTATTTCCGCCATCAGATATCACCACACAGTTTTTGATAACTCCATTTTTAATGCTGTAGATTTGACCCAATACGATGGAGTTGCGTACCGCTACACCGTGTTCAGCACCATATATATATCCAGACACATAGCAGTTGAGCACTTTCAGATTGGTGCCGGCATTTGGAAAGTCTAGATCTCTTGTTTTGCAACGTTCCAGTGTAATGTTAGAAGCATTGCTATTATTAACGCGAACATCACCGGTAATATTGATGCTCATCAATTTTACGTCGCTGGCTTTGATGTCGAAACCATCCACAAAGGCCTCCTCTACCGCACCGTTCAGGTTGAATCCTGTACCAATGATGGTAACTCCCTTGCTGATTTCCTGACGGGATAAGTGACAGCCTGGGTCGAGGTAGAGGACGTCACCGGGATAGACATCCAAACTTGCCATGGCATCGTTGATCGACAAGAAGTCGGCCTTTGCCTCGGGATCGCTGTTAATACGCCATGTCTTTGCCTGTGCGGCAGTGCTGAGGAGTGAGATACACACTACTGCAGCCATCATGAAAAACTTTCTCATAATAAATTGATTTTATAAATGTTATTTACTGTTTGTTAATTATGCGACAAATGTATAAAAAAAATGATACATAGCACCTGTGTTCCTGCTTTTTTTTTTTTTTACTAATCCTGAAAGAGACTATCTCCAGGCTGCCACATTTGACAAATGCTAATCGTTGCTTATGCTTCGACAATGGTTAAGAGGAGGCCTGAGATGACGACCCTTCAAAGAGAGCAGGCGAGCATGCTAGAAACGACATACTCGCCTACCTGATTCTTGGTTGTGATAGCCTTTTAGTTGTGTACGTAGGTACCGATGTTTTCACCATCGATAACCTTCTTGAGGTTACCTACGATATCCATATTAAATACGTAGATGGGCAGATTGTTCTGCTTGCACATGGTGGTAGCAGTGAGGTCCATTACCTTGAGTCCGCGGGTGTAGATCTCGTCGTAAGTGATCTCGCTGAACTTGGTAGCTGTGGGGTCTTTCTCGGGGTCGGCAGTGTAGATGCCGACAACTCGAGTTCCCTTGAGCATCACGTCAGCTTCGATCTCAATGCCACGGAGTGATGAGCCTGTATCTGTAGTGAAGTAGGGGTTTCCAGTACCGCCACTGAGGATAACGACCTCGCCAGCCTCCATGCAGTCGATGGCTTTCCACTTGGTGTAGAACTCGCCGATAGGCTCCATGCGGATAGCTGTGAGCACGCGAGCTTTGACGCCGATGGCGGTGAGGGCAGAACTCAGTGCGAGGCTATTGATAACGGTAGCGAGCATACCCATTTGGTCGCCCTTTACGCGGTCGAAACCTTTGCCGGCACCGGTGAGGCCACGGAAGATATTGCCGCCACCA
Source organism: Bacteroidaceae bacterium (assembly GCA_045654445.1). Lineage (GTDB taxonomy): Bacteria > Bacteroidota > Bacteroidia > Bacteroidales > Bacteroidaceae > UBA1189. Next base: position 6,232 of record JAZONI010000075.1, read on the forward strand.
ATGACGATACCAATCTGTACGCCCATCTCATGTATCTCTTTGATCTGGGCTGCATATTCGCCCAAGCGCTTTTCGTCAATACCGTAGCGCTGCTCGCCCATAAGGCTCTCGCCGCTGAGCTTGAGGAGGATTCTGTTGAATTTTGCCATGTTTTTTGGAATCTAATATTAGAGTTGTTACTTGTTTGTTTGCTGCAAAGCTAGTGATTTTTTGTTGATGTAGCAAGTGTACGTCGGAAGAATTCATTAAAAAGTAGTTCGCCGTCTCTAGGGGATGAGGGAGAAGTGATAAAAATTGCTATATTATTTGGCTGATTCATAGAAAAGTAGTAATTTTGCAAGCCGATTATTATCAACCTTTGGAGTAAAAGGTTATAAATGAGCGTGTTAAACCTCCAAGTGAGGCGTTTTCGTGGATTAGCCTACACGGGAATGCGGAGCGTAAGGGGGCTTTCCCGGCGAGAAAATCGGGTTGCGCAAAGAAAAAAGAAAAAAGTTTTTTAGTAGTAATAATTTAAAAAGATTTTAGAAAGTGGACACTTTAAGTTACAAGACCATTTCTGTGAACAAGGCTACAGCAACCAAAGAATGGGTTGTTGTTGACGCTACTGATCAGGTTCTTGGCCGTCTGGGTACAAAGGTGGCAAAGTTGCTGAGAGGTAAGTACAAACCCAACTTCACTCCTCACGTAGATTGTGGTGACAACGTAATCATCATCAACGCTGACAAGGTGAAATTGACAGGCAACAAGTGGAACGACCGCGTTTATCTGCACTACACTGGCTATCCCGGTGGTCAGCGCGAGACTACTCCCGCACAGTTGTTGGCACGCCCCAATGGCGCTGAGAGATTGGTAAAGAAAGTTGTTAAGGGTATGCTTCCCAAGAACAAGTTGAGCCGTCAGCTCCTCGATAACCTCTACGTTTACGAGGGTGGTGAGCACAAGCACGAAGCACAGAGCCCCAAGGCAATTGATATTAACGTACTTAAATAATAGAGCAGAAGCATGGAAGTAATTAATGCATTAGGTAGACGCAAAAGCGCCGTAGCTCGTGTATACGTAAAGGAAGGTAACGGTAAGATTACTATCAACAAGCGTGATCTTGCTAACTATTTCCCCTCAACCATCCTTCAGTATGTGGTTAAGCAGCCCCTGTTGAAGTTGGAAGTTGCTGAGAAGTATGACATCGATGTAAACCTCTATGGTGGTGGTTTCACTGGTCAGTCTCAGGCTCTCCGTCTCGCTATCGCTCGCGCATTGGTAAAGATCAATCCCGAGGATAAGAAGGCACTCCGCGCAGAAGGATTCATGACACGTGACTCACGTGAGGTAGAGCGTAAGAAGCCCGGTCAGCCGAAGGCACGTCGCAGATTCCAGTTCAGTAAACGTTAAAATAATCGGTCAGGCATGGCTGTTCTTGGTGAACTTGCTTATGCCGCGTAAAAATAGCGTTTAGTATCTAAATCGCCGAGACCACAGGGCAATTGAAAATTGAAAGTTGAAAATTGAAAATTGCGAGTGAGCAAGACGTTCAAAATTCAGAATTCAGAATTCAACGAAGTGTTACTTGGTGATTGGTAAGAATCTAAAAGAGTTACAAAAAAGAAAGTAAACGAACAAAAAACATTAAACAAAATGTCTAGAACAAATTTTGAAACATTACTGGAGGCTGGTTGTCATTTCGGTCACTTGAAGCGCAAATGGAACCCCGCTATGGCTCCTTATATCTTCATGGAGCGCAATGGTATTCACATCATTGACCTTCATAAGACAGCCGCTATGGCTGACA
>JAZONI010000076.1:0-4596 GCA_045654445.1 Bacteroidaceae bacterium
CATCAGGGCGAGTGGATACACAGTGCTGAACGCTTGTTTCAGATGTACTTGGAGACCGTAGGTCGTAATGCAACGCTCATCCTCAACATCCCGCCCGATCAGTATGGCGTGCTTCCCGAACATAGTGTGAATAGATTGAAGGAGTTGGGTCAGATGCTTCACGAGCGCCTCGCAGTGCCCGTAGAGGGACTCGATGCGGCAGCTACCGACTATGCTAAGACGGCTTCCATTGAGGTAGACAAGACCCGCACTGGTGGAAAGTACGAAGCTGCTAACCTCACCGATGGCAACAAGGATACCTACTGGGGTGTCAACGATGGTGAGCACAGCGCTACCATCACCCTTACTTGGGATACTCCGCAGACTATCCGCTACCTCGTGATGCAGGAACCCATCAAGCTGGGTCAGCGTATCAAGGAGTTCAAGATTGAGTATAGCGAGGATGGCAGCACATGGACTGAGCTCTGCCCCAACATGCAGACCACTACCGTGGGCTACAAGCGTATCATTCCTCTCAACGGAAGCACCTCATCGAGCTACGGCAACGGCTACAATGCCAAGAAGCTGCGCATCACCATCGAGGATAGCCGCGCATGTCCCTTGCTCTCGAACCTCAACGTATATTAATGAGTAGAAACATCGACACGAACAATTAAAAACACAGGAATTATGAAAAAGACAACTATATTACTTTCTGCTGCGTTGATGTTTTTCGGACTCACCGCAAAGGCGCAGACAACAATCACATTCGACACTGAGGACTACAAGTCTGTCGGTGTATATGATAAGTGGGAGGAGAGCCCCTTCCGCACGGGCGAGCTCGAGGGTAACGCAGGCATAGCCCTCAACCCCAGCACCACACCCGATGCGGTGCTCGGCGTAGCCCCCAACACAACCGAGAAGGTGGTAGCCTTCCAGCGCAGCCGCTACGGCAGTAACGTGTATGGCGTGCGTATCGACTTGAAGGAGCCCATCCGCGTAACCAAGCAACTGCAGTACGTTCACGTGATGACCTACCTCAAGGACAAACCCACAGCAAGCCGCATGATGGTTATCGGACTGGGTAGACGACTCGAAGAGAGTTGGAGCGGACAGGCTGGTAAAGATGTAGAGCAGTTCTGGAGTTACACCACCACCAATGTAGAGCCCAAAGATGGCTGGCAGGACATCGTGGTAAGCTTCAAGGGATTCTCCTACTCCAAGGAGGAGAACGAGAATAGCGGTATCGACCTTCATGCCCTCGTTATCGTGCCCGACGTGCGCACTCCTGATGAGGATGCTGCCGACTGGGTGGCCTACTTCGATGAAATCGTGGTGGACGGCAACCCCGACAAGCGCTTCTCTACCGAGCAGTATGCCCTCACCTATGACAAGGAGGCTGCCATGACGCGTGACGACCGTGCAATCAACAGCGTGGGCCTCTCAGTGGGCGGTAAGAGTTATTCTTCGCCAGGCCCCAATAAGAAGTTCTATGCAAACAACACCACGAAGAGCGTGTTCTCAGCTAAGGCAGGAGCCGAGGTGCAGCCTACATTCAGCTACAAAGGTGGATGGATGAATGGTTATGTATATGTAGACTGGGGGAACGATGCCCGTTTCGACGATGCACTCAATGCCAATGGTACACCTGCCGAGGGTAGTGACGTAGTGAGCTACAATGCAGTGCAGATAGGTGGTGACACTTGGTATAAGAGCGATGGTACTACTGTAGGTAGCGGTAACAACATCGGTGCTGGTGTACCCAAGTTCACCGTGCCCGCAGGCACCCCCGCAGGCTTCTACCGCATGCGTTACAAGGTGGACTGGAACAGCATCAACCCCGCTGGTGGTAACACCATTATCACTGATGGTGGCGGTATCGTGGACCTCATGCTCGATGTACATGGCGATGAGGTGACCGTAAACGCATCGCAGCTTAATGGTGACATCTATGCTGCCGATGGCACCGACCTGATAAGTTACGTTACAGGCTATGAGCAGCCCTTCAAGGTGAAGATTGTACCTGCCCCTGGATTCGTACAGTATGGCTTTACCCTTAAGTATGGCTACGACGTTTCAGCCAAGGAGCAGCTCGACGACAAGGGTAATCCCAACTGGATTGAGGTGAACGTGCCCTATACCGAGATTGCTGGTGATGGCACCTACACCATCCCTGCCGAGTATATGCGCGGAAGCCAGGTGAGCATCATGGGCGACATGCAGCAGGTGCAACAGTACACCGTAGAGGTTGTTGGCCTCGAAGGTCAAGGTGGTGTGGTGTATGCTAACATCGAGACCTTGGATGGCGGTACCGTTAATGCTACCCAGTTCTTCAGCGTAGAGCAGGTAGAGGCTATCGCAGTAGAGGGTTACACCGGCGAGGTGTCTCTTGAGGAGAGAACCATCCGTGTGGTATACACGGCTGATGGAAATGTAGAGGAGGCACCCGTAGTGGTGACCTCCATCTTAGAGAATAAACTCTATACCCTCGAGTGCCGCTCGGGTGCAGCCCACAGCGCAGCACGTTTCATCGGTATCACCGAGGAGGGCAAGATTTCAGGTCAGTCAACCACTGCAGCCTTCATCAAGTTTGAGAAGGCCAACGATGCGAATGGTTACTATATTAAGATTGTAGATGCTGAAAAATATTTGAACTACGACGGCAGCAACATCGTGGCCGAAGCAACAAAGTCTACCGTGTGGACTCTTGGCGTGGGTGGTAAGGATAATGTAGCTAATGTGGTGACCTTTACCATTGGCGATAATAAGTACCTTAATAATAATGCCTCCGCTGATAAACCCTGCCCTCATCTCCAAGCCAACACCCATAAAGATGGCCCTGGTGAAGATAACGCCTGCTCATTGTGGGAGATGACACAGTACCCCGAGCCCGAGGAAGTGTTGGCCTTCGTAGAGCCTGTAGCAGGTAAATTCTACAAACTAATGGGTGATAATGAAGCAGGAATGCCTTGGCTTACCAATCAGTTGAGCGGTAACTCTATTGTCGTTTCTGCAGACAAGGCCGATGCGGCAATATTCGAAAAGACCGAGAACGGTCTTAAGGAAGTAGTCACAGGCAAGTATCTCGGAATGAACGGGAATGTCGTTTCGCTCGTAGACAATGAGACTGCCGTAACCATCGGTGACTACAATGATGAGAACGCAACAGGCAATGGTGTTAAGTACTCTGTCAAAGTAGGCACCAACTATATGTATAATAACAATTCAGATGGTAAGACTCACGAGTCTAGTGGCTGGATTACAGACATCGAGCGCTACTGGGGTTTCATTGAGGTGGAAAAGCCAGGAGCAGCTGAGGAAGCGTTGCTCGCATATTGGAAGACCTCCATCCTCCCTAACCTTGGCTATGTAGGCGGCTATTCTGTCGACTTGCTTGATGAGATAGAGGCCGTGGAAACCCTTGACGAAAAAGAGGCTTTCGAGGCAGAGCATAAGGTGCTCGCCATCAATGCAGCTACCTACTACCGTTTGGTGTGTGTGGCTCCGAAGAAAGATAACAATGGCGATACTTCGTATAACACGCTTACTTTTGATGGACAGGGTAACTTGGTGACACGCCCCACCGTTGAAAAAGATTGGAACCAACTGTTCCGATTTGAGGATGCGGGTGAAGGCAAGTACTATCTGCGAAACATCAATGCCAATGCTTATCTCAACAAGATTTCTGCTGGTGGATACCGCTCTGCAGTAGTTGCTGAAAATGATGCTTGTAAGGTGGAAGTGTTGTCCTGTGAGGGTACTGGCATCCAGTGGAGATTCCATAATAGCGAAAGTAACAATGCAAAGCATTGCTTGTTTGCCGAGAACCATCCTAGCGAGAATGTTCCTTACGCTTGCTCAGGTTGGGAGGCTGGTGCCAACTCTGCTTCAGCATGGCATATCGTACCCGTCACCGACTTTGCTCACACTCTCACCATGAGCGATGTCAACTGGGCTAGCCTTATGCTTGGTTTCGAGACTGCCATCCCCGCTGAGGTGTCTGCCTATGTCGTGTCATCGGTTGAGGATGGTTATGCTCAATTGACCGAAGTTGAGGGCGTGCTTCCCGCTAACACAGCGGTGCTCATCAATGCTGAGGCTGGCGACTATGAGTTTGCCTACTCTGCTGCTACTCCCGCAACAGTGGCTGCCAATGAGTTGAAGGGTACACTCTACGACAAGAATGTGGAAGGTGCTGCCTATGCGTTGGGCGTGAAGAATGATGTTGTTGCTCTCTACACAGTGAACCTTGATCAAGCCGAGGGTACTGCCTTCATCAACTATGCATACAAGGCCTACTTGCCCAAGACTACGGCAGCTGCCTCTATCAGCCTCCGTATCGAGGGTGCTACCGGCATTGAACCCTCAACCCTCAACTCTCAACCCTCAACCCAAATCTACGACCTTATGGGCCGTTGTGTGGAAAAGATGGTAAAGGGCGTGTATATAGTGAATGGAAAGAAAGTGATTAAGTAAAAAAAAGGAGACCCACCCCTTCCCTCCCTGTGAGGGAGGGGGAAAGGACCCGCAGAATAGATTAATAATTTAAACTAAAAAATCCTGCCGCAGACTTCGCACGTCGGAGTCCCCTCCCTCACAGGGAGGGTTAGGGTGGGT
>JAZONI010000077.1:0-34797 GCA_045654445.1 Bacteroidaceae bacterium
TCCAAGTTAATCTCGTCGGCGCTTGAGCGCAAGGTGAGCTGCTCATCCGTTGCCGTATCGGTATCATCGTACGCATAGCGGCCAGCCACCTGACGCAGAGCCGCATCGCTCTGCACACGCACGAAGTTCTCGAACGCACGCATACGGCTCGCCACGGCAGTTGCCCCCGTCGCGGCACCCACCATCGTCTGCGAATCAATCTCGAAGAGTGCCTTATAGGTATCCTTCAACTTCCACACCAGTACCACACCAATCATGATGGGGTTACCTGTGAGGTCATTCACCTTGATAGGCTCGGGGTTGAGGTTACGAGCACGAAGCGACACCTTCTTCTTATCCAAGAAGGGATTCACCCAGAAGAAACCCGTACGGAAGCAGGTACCCTCATACTTACCGAAGAACACCATCACACGTGCTTCGTTAGGCTCTTGGGTAGTGAAGCCTATCAAATGGAAAAGCCACACCACACAGAACACAATACCCGTCACGATACCCAACACTTCGGGCACATAACCATTGGCTGCGCCCACAAAAGCCAGCACACCCACTGCCAACATCAGTAAGTTGAGCAACAAAGCCAAAAAGCCATTCATCACGAAACCCTTGTAATCTCTTTCTTTTGTTTCCATGTCCTTACGTTTTTATAGGTTAAACAAGTAATATCATTTTGATATCACAAAGATTTCAAAAAAACTTTGACATTTGCAAATGTTTGTGAGAAAAAAGTATAAAAATCTTCTAAAAAATACAGCAATAAACCACTAATGGACTAAAGTCCATAGTTTTAGAAGCAAAACTAAGTTTTGTCATCCTGACAGAACGTAGTGTCGGAAGGATCCCGCGCTGGGACTTTTACAAGAGACATTTGCGAGATTCTTCGCGTCGCTCAGAACCTTTAGGTCGCTGGCCGAAGGGAAAAGCAATGACAAAGCAAAACATAAAATTTATAGAAACTAAAGTAGCGGCAATTAATTGCAGGGTTTTAACCCCAAATTAGACAATAAACATCGCCCAAAAAACAACCCAGCCCCGCGAACACTCGCAGGGCTGCCAAGTATATTCCTCTGAGGAAATCCACAAGACACATCTTCATTTCAATCCATACCGCGCCGTACCACCCAGTGCCTCCTCGATGCGTATCAGCTGGTTGTACTTGGCCGTGCGGTCGCTACGGCTCATCGAGCCCGTCTTTATCTGCCCGGCATTCACCGCCACGGCAATATCGGCAATCGTGGTATCCTCGGTCTCGCCCGAGCGGTGGCTGATGATAGTGGTGTAGCCATTGCGGCGGGCCAGCTCGATGGTGTCGAGCGTCTCGGTGAGCGTACCTATCTGGTTTACCTTCACCAATACGCTGTTGGCACAATTGCGCTCGATACCCTTCTTCAGGTACTTCACATTGGTCACGAAGAGGTCATCGCCCACCAGTTGGCATCGGTCGCCAATGCGCTCGGTGAGCATCGCCCAACCCTCCCAGTCGTTCTCGGCCATACCATCCTCGATGGAGTCGATGGGATAGAACTCCACGAGGCGCTCCAGATAGTAGACCTGCTCCTCGGAGGTACGCTTATGCCCCACAGGCCCCTCAAACAGAGTGTAGTCATACACGCCCTCCTTGTAATACTCCGATGCCGCGCAGTCGAGCGCCAGCGTGATGTCTACTCCCGGCTCATATCCTGCCCGCTTGATGGCCTCGACGAGGATGTCAAGCCCCTCCTCCGTGCCACCCAGTGCAGGGGCAAAGCCGCCCTCGTCGCCTACCCCCGTGCTATAGCCACGCATCTTGAGCACGCCCTTCAGTGCGGCAAACACCTCGGCACCCATCCGTACGGCCTCGCGCAACGTGTGTGCCCCGATGGGGCGTATCATAAACTCCTGGAAGGCGATGGGTGCATCAGAGTGGCGTCCACCATTGAGCAGGTTCATCATCGGCACGGGCATCACATGAGCATTCGCCCCACCGATATAGCGGTACAGCGGCATGCCACACGCCTCGGCAGCAGCCCGCGCAATGGCCAGCGACACACCCAGTATGGCATTGGCACCGAGGTGGCGCTTCGTGGGCGTACCGTCGAGCTCCAGCATCAGGCGATCCAGGTTGCGCTGCTCATACACGTTGCATCCACGCAGCACAGGGGCTATGCGGTCATTGATGTTGGCCACCGCCTTCTCCACTCCCTTACCGCCATAACGGTGCTTGTCTCCATCGCGCAACTCCAGCGCCTCGTTCTCCCCCGTAGAGGCTCCCGAAGGCACCGATGCACGACCTACTATACCATTCTCCAATATCACCTCGGCCTCCACCGTAGGGTTGCCGCGCGAGTCGAGGATCTCACGTCCTCGGATATTTGCTATTCTCATATCGTTGTTTCTTATTATGGTTATATACTTTGATAGTAATACTAGGATAGTAACAAACGAGCGAAACACAAAGTTTACTTTAATATTTCTCTGTCTACCGTCGCTATCTACTGCAAAGATAGACATAATCTTGCCACATCAACAAACGACACAACCAATAGCCACATAGAGGTTGCCTATAACGAAGGATAAAGCTGGCGAGATTTTGATAATTATAGTACTTACTGCCTCCTATGCAATTACATTTTTGCCGCCTGGCAGTTTTTTGTTGCCATCGATTTGCTGTCGTATAGTGCCTTCTATGATGATTTACAGGGCATTTGTTCCTATTCCTATGGTTATGCTCTTCACTACCTTCGCGAAGGTAGCGCACTATCCTCGCGAAGGTAGTGCGCTATCTTCGCAGGGGTAAAGTATTCTCCCCGCGAAGAGAAAAATTTTTGTATGGTTTGTTCCCTGAAAATCAGCAGTTTGGTTTGCTTCGTTTCTTACTGCTGATTTTATTCATTAGCATAATGTGGAATAGTACTGTATATTTTTCATACTACGCGCTTCGCTTATAACGCCCCCGCCCTATGGGCACCCACGACCCCGTCGTGCAGGGTACTGCACTCCCCTCTCTCAGCACGGCTTGCCATTGAGGCAACCCTCTAAAGGCTTCATTCGCTATAAACAGAGGGGGAGTGATAAAAACCTGCCAAGCGGCAAAAATGTAATTGTATAGAGCGTTGTAATCTCATTTTTAGTACGTTGTAACGATTCTAAGAAAAACCTGCCAATCCCCTTTGGCATATTTTTGAAGGCGAATGCAAAACCTGCCAGGGGGTGTTGGCATGAATTGTAGGAAAAGACACTTGCAACCTTTTTAACTTTCGGGGATTTTCTACGCATTAGGGTAGACAACAATCAGCACACAGACAAGGTAGAGGGGAATTACCTAATTGATGCAGTCGAGCGGTCAGAGAAGAAAACCTGCAAAGCGGTAATATCGCCAATGAATGCGGAGGATGGCCTATTCCCCAACAAGAATGATGAGTAAATATCGCATAGACTTGCATTTCTCACAAGGTTTAATTACCTTTGTCCGATAAGAAAGCAAACATAAGTATTAACACATAAAACGAATTGCCTATGAAGTAAACCCGGACAGACGCTTTCGCGAAGGTTTGTGACAATGTGAGAATTCACTAAACGAACACAAATCATAATAAAAAAATCATAAATCATAAATCACCGCGGCGTTCCGTTCGTTCTTGATAAATATAGATATGGAGCTTTTGGCTCTTGTTCTCTCTTTTCGAATACCGCCAATATTCATCCCTGAGAACAAGCAGACTGGAAGTTCACCCCGATTGGGTGTGGACTATTCTTTGCTTGTTAGGGAAAGGTCACTTGGCGGTAACCTGAAAAGAGGCGAGTAACGGATGGTTTCACGCCTTTTCTTTATGTCCAAAGCATAATACACCGTTATGAAGAAGAGATATATTTGCAATCTACTTATTTTAATCTCGACAACATTGCTGGCACTTTTCCCCACCGCCATCTATTCACAACACCGCATTCCAAACAAGGGAGAGAATATCCGATTTTGCCCTGTTGTGAAGGAACAGAGAAAGATTCATACAGGATATGACTGTTTTTATGCAGAAAATTTTGTATCTAAAAATGGCTCTTACAAATTCAAGAAGAAGTACAGGTTCAAAATAGGAAAAGACAAACTTACCCCTTTAAAAGAAATTGAGGATTATACATTTTATGTGAGAGACATAAAAGAAATCTCTGTAATGAATCTTCGCGAAGTGCTCATATTTCTTACAAGAAATGAGGATGGAGAAAAGATTATTATGAGGTTAAAATTAGAATCTAGCAGAGGAAATAATTTTCTAAGCAATGCTATGTTTGAATATAAAGAAGTGTACAATGGTTGGAGCTTTGTCTATGCTGTAGACAGAATAAACCTTTCGTATATAAATTCCGATTCATTGAATATATATAAAGAGCGTTATGGGCAACAAAAAATAGTGTATCATCCTAATTACAATCCTAATCCCAAAGACAAAACAGAGACCTTGTTTGATGATTTAGTAGAAGTCACAAATCAGGAGAAACATTATTTCTATAAAGGAGCTCGCTATTATGTAATGGGAATGGGATTTAGGGAAGCCTTTAAGGAAGCCTTAACATGCGTTCCTTGTGCAGTACTTAGAAGCGAGTCCGGTAAATTCGTATATATCCCGCTCTGTTACTTCAGTAAAGCAACAGCACAGACCACATACATACTCCCCCAACTTTTCCTCACAGAGGAGGTCTTTAACAAAATGGAATTAGCAAAATACGATCTTCAACCATTGATAGATGAATATGCGGGAAAGGATGTCTACTATGGATTAGACAATACACTTACAGATGAAAAACAAAAGTTTGTAAAGATAGTAACTGCAGAAAATATAAATGAAATATACAAACTTACAGAAGGTCGTTACAAAAGCGTTGATTTTGTGGTAAATTCAGATATTGAAAAAGGTCTTTTAGCACACGAGACTGTAAAGAAATATCCTTATGCGATACTTGAGGACTCTTTGGGAATAAGATTTAAGGTTCGCATTAATGACGAAGACTATAAAGACAACAAGAAAAATTGCTTCGAAAAATATTTTACGCATGCAAATATCGCTGACTCGATAACTGCGGAACGAGAAAGAATTAAGTTTGAGAATGCACTGAGGCAAATGAAACGATTGATGGACCTTGAAAAGGAGTTTGGTAAAGATACGGGCTTTCTATTATTTGGATGCAGCGATGAGGAAGTTGATCGCTTTAGAGGATTAAAAAAAGAATTTGGAGAAAAATACGGTTTGTATCTTATCAAGCGTAGTAATGAAGACGTTGACCGTTTTAGACGACTTAAAAAGAAATATGGCGCTATTAATGCAATCGCGATATTAGGTAAAGGCTATGCGATAGGTTGGACAGAAGATATGATTAGAGAATCATTAGGAATCCCTTATGATATAAATCGCTCTGTAGGCTCATGGGGTGTACATGAACAGTGGATTTACAGAATGGATTATGAAACTATCTACATATATTTCGAAAATGGAAAGGTAAGGAGTTTTCAGGATTAACAGTTGGAGAATTCTCTAGTATTGAAGCCTGATTGGCAAATTTACATTAAGACGAAATCGTATTCATTGAGAAGATGATAAAGCTGATGTAAAGCTCAATCGCCAACCTATAAAATGGACTCACGTCTTCCTCATTGCTTTGTTGATGACGGTTGCTTTTGACACCCGCCCCGCATCAGAGTCCGTGCGGGGCTTTTGTAAATCATCCTCCACACCTATAGGATGTAATAGCAAACACCGCAAAATAGTTTGCGGTGAATAACCAGAAATGCTATTCGTAAGCATTCGATAAAGTACAGGTTGTAGGTTGTACCTTTAGTTGCTTATTTGCTCGCTTATTCGTAGCTTTAAGTATTTTGGATATTATCGAGGTCAAGGCAAAATAAGTCAAGACTAACATTGCATGAGCGACAGATATTTAGCTTCTTTTTCATCTGATTGGCTAATTGCGTATAGTCAAGCCTTTTCTTCCGTGTGTTGATATATCTCAACTTTTCTTTCTTGGATAATGTGCCAATAATATTTTGTAATTTCTCTTTGGGACTCGCATATTGCGCAGTCTCTTGACTCGCGATGTTAAACAAAGGGATTAGCCAGGCATCAGTTTCTTCAATGGTGATGGCATAAGCAATCTTGTCTTGATATGTTTCAGGGATAAGTCCTCTAATTTTTTCTTTAATTTGCTCACGAACTTCAATGGCATATTGTTTCCAATCATTGTCCTTGCTTCTGATAGGAAAAGGTAGGTCGTAGCCTACTTCACTACGCTCCGCTGCATCTATTTGCACAATAAGAAAGGCATTGTCTTCAATGCCATTGAAGAAAGCATTCAAAAGTTGCTCGTCAGCACAAGATGCCATTACCAGATTCCAATTGCTGAACTTCATCTCGCTGAGATCGCTTTCGTCATATTGCTCTTCTGGTCGTATACTGATAATTTCATTTCCGTCAATTCCTTTTAATGCCTTCATGATGGATTTGATGACGGCTATGTCGGAATGACCTTCTGCTATAATCCCGTATCGCATAGTAGTTAGAAATTGTCAGGAACACCACCAATAATACCTCGCATCCACATCTCGGAGATTTTCATTTGACTGTCCGTAGTAGGTTTGACACGGATTGGCTTAACTTGTGTCTGCCCTTCATCGTTCCTTTGTATAACAAACAAGCGTTGGGTGTCGTCACTAAGGTTGAGCCCATCAAGAATCGCTGGATTGTGGGTTGTAATAATGACTTGTTTTTTGTTTTTTACGGATAAAGAACATATTTTCTTTATGAGAGAACGGCAAAGACGTGGATTGAGGCCATTCTCTATGTTATCAACTGCAAAGAATGAAGGGGTTTTACTGGATATAAAAAGTGTCAAAAAGAAAAGCAGTTCTAAAACTCCTTCATTGGCATTTTCAGCAGAAAACAGATTGTTTTTTCTTTGCATGAATTTATCCCGAAAATATAGGTTGGATTTGCTGCGCCCGAGTTTATATCCTTGTCTCTTATATGATTCTTCATTATCAAAGAAGATGTCTTCAATCCATGGAATGCAATCAGCTGCAGCTTGCTTAATCTCTTCTATCTCTTCTTGGGGCAGTTGATTTAAAAGGACATCAAGCCCTTCTCCATAAAGTCCTAATGGATATTGAAAACTCTCTGAGGTTAATCCTCTAAGAGTGTTTATCGAAGGAGAGTAAATAAGATATTGGGACAGATATTTGCGTAACTCTTTCATACCATTCTCTACTTCTTCAGAGTGTTCAGGACGATGAGTCCGAGGGGAAACCTTTGCACCCCAATTAGAGTATATATCTGTTGGAGTTAGGTTGTATATGTTGAGATTTAATGTTTCTTGTTCTTGACCAATAAACTTGATTATGATATCGTGTGGGGTTTGTTTCCCATAGAAAGAACTAACCATAAGCTCGGGCTTGGCTATCCTTATGCCTTTCTGTATCATATCTTTGACTTCAATGATACAACTACGTTCGGATGCAGCCATTGCTATAGCTTCTAATACATTTGATTTGCCAGACCCATTTGAACCAATAAAAACGTTGACATTACCTAATGATAACGAGGCCTCTGTTATTGATTTGAAATTCCTGATGGTTATTTCTTTTATCATAATCATTATTTTATATACGCAAAGTTACTACTTTTTATTTATAGAACAATACAGGCTTGAGATATTGTGGATTTTTTTGCCTTTTTGTTGCCTCATGTGCGCATTTAGCCTTTCTCAAAGAGAAATTTGAGGTCTCTGCTTCATACATATCCAATGACTAATATTGCAGTCATGGGATTTCCGAAGAATTGGGAAGAATAACAGCTGTGGAAATAACTTTAAATATCAGTTCTCCAAGTTTATAAAGATATTGCCCAAAGTACTATCTTTGCGATATTTAATCTGCTTCACATCTTTTAATTAGGCTGCAGCTCGGAACCTTTAGGTCCTGCCGAAGGGAAAAGCAAAAACTCAAAACAAGTTTTGGCTTTTCTCTCGCCTGGCACTAATTTCCCGCCCAATCCCCAAGACGAACGAAAAGAACGCAGCCACGGGCGATTAGGAAAATGCAAAAAGTAAGCGAAACGTGAGTTTTTGAGTTAATAAGTTTTTGAGTTTAGAAAGTCTATACTTCCGATTTCAACACCATGTAAGCAAACCGCAGGGTTTGCCTACCAATCTGCTGAAAAATTTCTGTACGAGATTTCCGAGCGTTTCGCTCAAAACTTAGCGTCATAGCACATCGGAGTATCTTCATACCCATAAATCCATAGACGATTTCGAAGAATAGGCGCAGGCGTACTTCGAAGGTCTTCTGTGGAGTTTATAGCCTAATAATCCTTATTACTTACCTGCCCACTCCATGAAATCCAACTTTATTAGAGGCAAGTGAGAAGTTGATATAGTTCAAAAGATAGTATTGGGTAGATATTTGCTTATGTTTTCCTGTAGCGCTGTACTATGTATAGAGCCGCATTCGTTCAGTGTCTCACGTATCGTATCGGTACCATAAAAGCGGATGGCCTCAAGGATTTCGCTCTCGGTGCCACGCTCGAAGATGCACTGTATGGCATAACGGCGATTGTTGGTCCAATCGATGCGGTCTATAGTGGTGTCCCAAAATAGGGCTGGACGAAATTTGCTGAGATCAGGATGATGTTGCGAGGCTTGCTTGCGTTTCTCCTGCTCTATCTCGAAGAATACTTGCAATTGCATGAGCAGTCCTTCATCTAACTGCAAGTTGCGCTCAATGCGCAGTGACAGAGGGGTGTTCATAGCACGTTTGCCACGGATGATGGCACTGAGCGTTTGAGGATGCTCGCCGACGGCAAGGGCAAGTTCCTTGCTCTTGAGACTCCGACGGCGCAGCTCTCTATCAAGAAACTGACCTGGGTGTATACCTTTAAGTATGGTCAACGGCTCATTCATACTGCAAAATAAACATTTTTGTTTATTACCACAATAATTCTCAGATTTTTGTTTAGGATTTTGTGGAGTTTGTTCACGGCCTTCAATTTGAACGTGCAAAATTTACACGCTATGATTCTCGTTCTAATTCTTCTATCTTTATTATGGTATGTAAGGAAAATGATGTATTTTTGCAGATGAATCTATATCTGTGACAAGCAAGTACACAATACCATGATACTGAAACTCTACGAAAAGAACAACGCTCGCCGCGACATTGACCGCATCGTCGAGATACTGAACAATGGCAGAGCCATCATCTACCCCACCGACACGACCTATGCCTTCGGTTGCCATGCGCTAAAGGAGCGTGCTATAGAGCGCGTATGCGACATCAAGGGAATGGACACGAAGCATCATCTGCTCTCGGTTGTGGCACACGACATCAGCAGCGTGAGTGAATATGTGAAGATTGACAACGACACCTTCCGACTCATGCGCGACAACCTGCCAGGCCCCTTCACCTTTATCCTCCCAGCTGGCAACCGCCTGCCCAAGATATTCAAGAACCGTAAGGAGGTGGGCATACGCATCCCCGACAACAACATCGTACGTGAGATATGCGAAGCCCTGGGCGCTCCCCTACTCTCGACCAGCCTCAAGGTAGGCGAACACGAGGACATCGAATACATGACCCTGCCCGAACTTATCGACGAGAAGTGGGGCGACCTTGTAGACCTCGTCATCGACGGCGGTGAGGGCGGCACCGAGCAGAGCACCATCGTCAACTGCGTGGATGGCGAAGCAGAGATCGTGCGTCAAGGTATGGGATGGCTATAGAAATACGAAAAGACTAAACATGAAGATTCTTCTCTTTGGCGAATACAGCAACGTACATTGGACTTTAGCTTGTGCCCTGCGCAAATTGGGACATGAGGTATGCGTCGTATCGAATGGCGACGAATGGAAAGGCTATCCTGCCGACATATCGCTCATACGCAAGCCTGGACGATGGGGAAGAATAGCCTATCTCTTTAAGGTGTTGCGTCTGCTACCCAAACTAAGAGGATACGATGTGGTGCAACTCATCAATCCTGTACATTTCATCGACCTCAAGGCCGAACGCGGCATACGCATATACAACTACCTGAAGCGACACAACAAACGCATATTTCTTGGAGCATACGGATATGACTACTACTATGTGTATGACAGCATTGTGAACCGTACACTGCGCTATTGCGACTACTATACCCCTACACGTGAAGTCAAGCACGAGTGGAACACTGCCAATGAATATGACTGGCTGCATACCTTCAAGAAGGATGCCAACATACACATAGCCCAGACATGCGATGGTATCATCAGCGGACTCTACGAATACGATGTGGCCTACCGCCCCCACTTCCCCGAAAAGACAACCTTCATCCCCTTCCCCATCGACATCATAAGGAACAACATACCAAAGGTGGCAGAGCCTAACGGAAAGATACGTTTCTTCATCGGCATACAACGCCAACGTTCGGTATTGAAGGGTACCGACATCATGCTACGCGCACTCGAACGGGTTATAGCCAGTTATCCCGACAAAGCAGAAATGGTAAAAGCCGAATCAGTACCTTTTTCCCAATATAAGGAAATGATGCACAGTAGCGATGTATTACTCGACCAAATCTATTCGTACACACCAGCCATGAATGCATTACTAGCCATGAGCCAAGGGCTGATAGTGGTGAGCGGAGGAGAACCTGAGAGCTATGACATATTAGACGAAAAGGATTTGCGTCCCATCATCAATGTACAACCCGATGAAGAGGACATCTATCGTCAACTAGAAGAATTGGTGTTACATCCTGAGCACATAGCACAACTAAAACGTGATAGCATAGCCTATATAGAGCGACACCACGATAGCATGAAAGTGGCACAACGCTACATCGAAGCATGGAGCAAAACCTATTAAAAGAGGAAGGTGATCAACAGTCCCAACAACGAAACTAAAGCAAATATCAATCCACGCGGCCATTTCTTCACAATGAAAAGAACAGTGAAGAGTAACGTCAGATAGATAAATAGCACCGTAAGCATACTGCACTCTGCCACATGCAACACCACACCTGGCCACTGAGCAATCTGAGACATACAAGCATTAATTCCTTGCACCACATATTGCAACAAACGGCTAAACGGTTCCAACCATGGGAAACCAGCCAATGCCAGTACCCACCAAAACACTGACGCTAAAAGCAACACGGTAAACAGAGGTACAGCCACCATATTGGTGATGAGGAAGTAGAGGGGAAAAGTTCCAAAATGATATAACAGCAAAGGAAAAGTTCCCAACTGGGCTGCCAACGACATACATACCAGACTTACGCAATAGCCCAATACAGGGTGCAGGGAACAACGTCGCAAAAGGTTTTCCAAATAAGGTTCGACAGATAAGATGGCTACCATTGCCATGAACGACAATTGGAAGCCCACATCGAACAAATAAAGGGGACGAACCAATAGCATGAGCAAAGCGGTCAAACTCAACACATGCAACGGTGCACTATCACGACTCACACAACGGGCTACAACATAAAGGGTACACATCGTCACTGCACGCACTACGGAAGCAGGAATGCCTACCATAAAGGCAAAAAGCCACAATACGCCAATGGTGAGTAACTGACGCAATCCATAGAAACTATAACGAGGAAGGAGAAACCGCAACAGAAACGACAACAATAGGTAGATAACACCGACATGCAGTCCCGACAACGCCAACACATGCGCAACACCTGCGTCAGCATAGGCCGCCCGCACCTCTTCACTCAAAACACGCTTATCGCCTAGGGTCAAGGCCGCAAGTACTCCCGAAGCATCAGCATCAAATATGGGATACATATACCGCTCCAGCAAACGTTGCCTCATGCTGAGCATACGCAACCTCAGCGGTACCTCTCTCGGCTCAATCTCAACCCATTTCCCTTGAGGTAAATATACTGTGCCTGATGCACCCTGCATAGTTACATAGCGGACATAATCGAATGACAACTCATCGGAAAAGTTCTTTGGTGCACGAATCTTACCCCGAAAGACAATCACATCGCCAGGGAACAAACTATCGATCTCGGCACATGGCTGCATATAGGCAAACACTTTCCGCTCTACCGTTTGCCACGCTGCCGAGTCGGTTACACCCCTCACATCAAGTACACACAAGACACTACGTTCCCGGCTGCGTGGAGACTCTACGACACGCGCTTCGTACAACTCCTCTGCCGCAGGCCAAGCATAAGACATTCGCTCACGCGTCAGAGAATAGGCTCCTACCCCCAGAAGAAAGAACAACACAGTCGTCAGCAATCCGAACGCTAAACGTCCTCCACTCCGCAGGGCATATATACCACATAAGATCAGCCATGCTATAGGCAATCCATAAAGTATACATGGTGACAAGCTCCCAGCATAGACGATATCAGCCAGCCCAATGCCACCGATATATGAAAACAAAAGGTGCAGCAAAGGGTACCGTTGTATGGAGTCACCTATTGCCACACCTTAACTATTTATTGAAATTGTATCAATCAGAGATTTTTCATCTCGCGAATCATAGCCTCACAGTCATCAGCCTTAAATACGGCATTGCCTGCTACCAATACATCGGCTCCAGCCTCAATGAGTCGACGGCCAGTCTCAAGGTTGACACCACCATCTACCTGAATCAAAGCATGTGAGCCAGTCTTATCAATAAGTTGGCGCAGTTCGCGTACCTTCTCAACAGTATGCTCTATAAACTTCTGTCCACCAAATCCGGGATTTACCGCCATGAGCAAGACCATATCCACATCGCGCACAATATCGGCCAATAGACAAACGGGAGTAGCAGGATTTAAGGTCACACCAGCCTTCATGCCTGCCTCATGTATGCTACCAATCACTCTGTGCAAATGGGGACAAGCCTCATAGTGCACATTCATCATCATAGCGCCCAATGCCTTCACCTCAGGGATGAACTTCTCAGGTTGCACTATCATCAAATGTACATCGAGTGGTTTGGTGCACAAGCGTGCTACATGCTGCAACACTGGGAAACCAAATGAGATATTAGGAACAAACACACCATCCATGATATCGAGGTGCAGCCAATCTGCCTCACTACGATTTATCATGTCAATATCATTAGCCAAATGAGAAAAATCGGCCGACAAGAGAGAGGGAGATATCAAATGATTCATATGCTTAGTTTTATTATTGCAACAAATGTACGCAAATTGCATGGACAAACCAAACAAACGGCTATTTTTGTATCTGTCCAACACAAAAAGCCTTAACTAAGCACATATCCTTGCAAACCCTCGGGCAACTTGTCATTAGCCCTATAGTTACGTGCAAATCGCTTAACGAGTTGCACGACAGACTCTCTAGGCTTGACTTGAGGAGTTTGACGCATTGCCATTCGAACCAACGAGGCAAATTCATTTTCAGAAGGAGTAGATTTTCTATCCATAGGCAACACTTATTACAATTCGTTTACATAAATGTAACGCACATCAATACGATTTAGTATAAAGATTGCCTTAAAATTTACGATTACATATTCATATACCTCGAGAATAAATAAAAGTATCAGGGCCAGTATCTCCCTATGCCTCCAACAATGCTTTGATGAATTCGTCCTTCTCCAGCAGACCATAGGCACCTTGCTGGCAGGATACCTCATCGAAGGTTTGCACGCCATCGGGCTCTATGCCGGGGCGATAGATGAGGAAGGGTACGGGCTCGGCGGTATGTGTGCGGTGTGCACAAGGCGTGGGATGGTCGGGAAGGACAGCAATGGTGACGGGCTCGTCCCAATGCTCCAATGCCTCGACGATAGGTGCTATGGCACGATGATCGAGGTTCTCGATAGTACGCAACTTGAGGTCTATGTTGCCTTCGTGACCCGCCTCGTCGCTAGCCTCAATGTGGAGGTATACGAGGTCGTCGGTCTTGAGCGCCTCGATGGCGGCAGCAGCCTTGTTCTCATAGTTGGTATCGTAGAGTCCTGTGGCGCCCTCGACGCTGATGCGGCGCAGGCCGGCATAGTAGCCGATGCCATTGATGAGGTCTACGGCCGAGATCACCGAGCCACGCTTGAGCTGGGGATACATCTCGCTGAGCGGACGCATGTTGGGCCTGTTGCCGAACGACCAGGGCCAGATGCTATTGGCAGGATCCTTACCCTCCTCGGCCATACGCTTCAGGTTGAGCGGATGCTTGGCGAGCAGCTCCTGCGAACGCAAGATGAGGTCGTTCACAAGGTCGGCGGTAGCCTGTGCTTCGGGCACCTCGGCCTTCACCATCAGAGGACGGAAGGGTTGCAGGGGCACATCGTGCGGCGGAGTGCAGTCGAGGCGCTTGTCGCCCCCCTTGACCACGAGCAGGTGGCGGTATTGCACACCCGTGTGGAAGGCCACGCGCTCATTGCCCAGGTGCTCTTGCAAGTATTGTATCAGCACATCGGCCTCCTCGGTGGTGATGTGTCCTGACGAGTGATTCTTGAGGATATCGCCCTCGATGCACACCAGGTTGCAACGGGCGGCAATCTCATCGGGTGCAAGGTCTACACCGATGTTGGCGGCTTCGAGCACTCCCCTGCCCTCATATACGGTAGGCATATCATAGCCGAGGACGGACATGTTGGCCACCTCGCTACCGGGATGGAAGCCGTCGGCTACGGTCTTGAGCATACCCGTGCGTCCCATACGAGCCAGGCGGTCCATATTAGGAGTATGTGCATGCTGAAGCAGCGTCTTATTATTGAGGCTGGGTACGGCCCAGTCGGCCATACCGTCGCCGAGAATGATCAGGTATTTCATAAAAATTAGGAAGTAGAAGTTAGGATGTAGGAAATATAAAGTAGGAAATGCCTCCCATCCGGCAGGCATAATTCCTAAATTCTAAATCCTAACTCCTAATTATATTAAATATTCGCAATCGACATGATGTCGGCAAAGACACCAGCAGCGGTTACGCTAGCACCGGCACCATAGCCCTGGATCATCATGGGGTATTCCTTGTAACGCTCAGTGGTGAGGAGGATGATGTTGTTGCTTCCCTCGAGGTTGTAGAAGGGATGCCACTGGTTTACCTCCTGCAAGGATACCGATGCCTTACCCTCGTCGAGACGAGCCACGAAGCGCCAGCGCTTACCTTCGGCTACGAGGCGTTGACGACGCTCCTCGAAGTCGGCATCGAGCGTGGGCACCTTGGCCCAGAAGTCCTCGAGCGAACCGTCGAAGAGTTCTTGGGGGATGAAGAGGTTCTTCTCTACATCGTCCTGCTCGATGGGATAGCCTGCCTCACGAGCGAGAATCACAAGTTTGCGGATCACATCCTTACCCGAGAGGTCGATGCGCGGGTCGGGCTCGCTATACCCCTTCTCCTTGGCCAGGCGTATGGTATCGCTGAGCTTGATCTCTTCGCTGATGGTATTGAAGATAAAGTTCAGCGTGCCGCTCACTACGGCCTCGATGCGCAATATCTTGTCGCCACTATTGATGAGGTCGTTGATGGTGTTGATGACGGGCAAGCCTGCACCTACGTTGGTCTCGAAGAGGTACTTCACACCACGACGACGGGCAGTCTGCTTGAGTTCCTTGTAGTTCTCATATTGCGATGATGCGGCCACCTTGTTGGCTGCTACCACAGAGATATTATGGTTGAGGAAGTCCTTATAAAGGGCCGCTACGGCGTCGCTGGCGGTACAATCGACGAACACCGAGTTGAAAATGTTCATACCGATAACCTCCTGTTTCAGGCGTTCGAGGTTGCTCTCGCCACCCGCCTTGAGCAGTTCGCGGTAGTTGTTGAGGTCGATGCCATCGCGGTCAAACACGGCATAGTGGCCGCTGGCGATACCTACGACATTGAGTTTGAGGCCGCGCTCCTCCATGAGCTTCCCGCGTTGCTGGCGGATCTGCTCGATGAGACTACCACCTACGGTACCCACACCACAGATGAAGAGGTTGAGCACTTGGTATTCAGAGAGGAAGAACGAGTCGTGAATCACATTCAGAGTCTTGCGCAACCATGTAGCGTCAACTACGAACGAGATATTGGTTTCCGATGCACCCTGTGCGCAAGCAATCACATTGATACCGTTGCGTCCCAGTGTGCCGAAGAGCTTACCTGCGATGCCCGGTGTGTGCTTCATGTTCTCGCCCACGATAGCCACCGTAGCGAGGCCCTTCTCGGCGGTCACATAATTGATCTCACCCATAGCAATTTCCTTGGCAAACTCGGCATTGAGTACCTCACAGGCGAGTTCGGCATCGCTATTACATACACCGATAGAGGTGCTGTTCTCAGACGAAGCCTGCGACACGAGGAACACGCTGATACCGTTCTGCGCCAAGGTACGGAAGATGCGATGGTTCACACCTATGACACCTACCATGCCGAGACCCTGCACGGTGATGAGCGCCGTGTCGTTGATGCTCGATATACCCTTGATAGGCTTGGTGTTGTCGCTCAAGCGCTCGCGGATGATGGTACCCGGTGCCTCGGGGTTAAAGGTATTCTTGATCAATATAGGAATATTCTCGTGGAATGCCGGATAGATGGTGGGGGGATACACTACCTTGGCACCGAAGTTACACAACTCCATGGCCTCCACATAACTGAGTTCCTCGATGGCATAGGCGGTAGAGATTACCTTGGGGTCGGCGGTCATGAAGCCGTCCACATCGGTCCAAATTTCCAGGATGGATGCCTCAAGTACGGCCGCGATGACCGCCGCCGTATAGTCAGAGCCACCACGCCCCAGGTTGGTCACGCGTCCAGTCACCTTGTCCGAAGAGATGAATCCCGGCACCACCGACACGCGGGGTAGCTCGCGGAAGGTCTCACGGATGAGTTGTCCCGACAGGTCCGAGTCGAGCAAGTGCTTATTGTGCTTGCGCTCGGTCTTCATGAAGGTGCGCGAGTCAAACACCTCAGCATCCTTGATGAGCGCACCTACGATAAGGCTCGACAGGCGTTCGCCATAACTCACCACGGTATCCTCCATGTTCGATGAGATATCCTTCAGCAGGTACAATCCCTGATAGATATCCTTCAGTTCATCGAGCAGGTCGTGAATCTTCTTGCCCAGTGTGCGCTTGGTGCTTCCCGAGGGAATCACCTGTTCTATCATCTCTTCGTGGCGGCGCACCATGCCTTCAAATTCTTTTTCGTAGGCAATGTCGCCACGTGTAGCCATAGCGGCGGTGCGTATGAGTTGGTCAGTGATGCCACCTAAAGCCGACACCACAACGATTACAGGCTCTTTTTCTGCCTCTACAATCTGCTTTACCTTCTGTATACTGTGTACGGAACCTACTGATGTTCCGCCAAATTTCATTATTTTCATCGTGTTCCTTGTTATGGAATAATTATTCAAGTTGCAAAAATACAAACTTATTCCGATAAAATATATAAATTGATTAAAAACCTTTATTCTATAAATGAGATTGCCGTAACCTCACCACCCTCACACCAGGGCATGAGGTACGATTTTTCAAGTATTCATACAATGTCTGCTTGTCGATGACTACCCGTTTTTCTTTCATGGAAGCATGCATCAGATACAATTTCTCATCTTGCCAGAATGCGAATCCCAAATGCGTCACATCAAGTCCCTCGATAGTCGTCACCAAGGCAAGTATGTCACCATGACGAATGGGCAGTTGCTCAGGAGAAAGATTTAGAAACTCCTTAGAGATATAGCATACCGCATAATCAGTATAACGCTGTTCTATCCTCCGCATAGAATCTATTGCCCACGGGTTTATCTGTAAATAAGGATAATTCCCACAATGATCACTCATAAACGACAACGAAAATGTATCGCGTCTCCAAAATCCCCCATCATCTGAGCTCAATTCACGCCACACACCACGCCGTTCGTTTTCTGTCACCCAATCAGTAAAGTAATGTAGGCGAGAAAGGTAACCATCAACAACTCCACCTCTATAGCGCATCTTCCTCAGTTCTTCTTCACAAGGCGTATCATTACATCGTGACAACCAACGAGCTATAGAGAGTTCTACAAAGGTCGTACAGTCAAAGCCAAGTGTATCCACCACTAAGCTCTCACCGCCTTCCTTCTCCAATGTACCGGCAACATATGGCTTTCCCAAAAAGGAGTAAGCTTCATCCAGCCACCCATCAGCCATCATACCCGAAGGAGACAAACAAACAGCCAATAAACACAATATCCAATTTCTCAGCTTATTCATTCCGACAAAGGTATAACAAACGAGCGAATAAAACAATGCCTAAAATTTAAAATCCTGACATACAACACAGAATCTCTCCAAGGGGAAAGTTCTATTGTCCAGACCAGCGGAATGACAAAAAAAACGAAAGCAAAGCAAGTTTGATTTGCTTTATTAAGTCGTTTTTGCTACCTTTGCGAGCTAATATGTACATATAACAAAATAAAAAATAAAAATGCTTACGATTAAACTCATCACTGAACAGACCGAACGAGTAATCAAAGGCCTTGAGAAGAAACATTTCGGCAATGCCGTAGAGACCATAAATCAGGTTATCGAGCTCGACAAGAAGCGTCGCGCTGCACAGACCACCCTCGACAAGAACCTTGCTGAAGCCAAGCTGTTGGCAGCACGCATCGGTGGCCTCATGAAGGAGGGTAAACGCGAAGAGGCTGAAGCCGTAAAGGCTGAGGTAGCTGCGCTGAAGACCACCAACGCTGCTCTCGAAGAGGAGATGAAGCAGGCCGCAGAGGACACACAGAACTTGCTCTACACCATCCCCAACATCCCCTACGATGAGGTACCCGAGGGTACTCACGCTGAGGACAACGTGGTAGAGAAGACTGGAAACGAGGTGCCCAACCTCGGTCCCAATCCCCTGCCCCACTGGGAACTGGCAAAGAAGTACAACCTTATCGACTTTGACCTGGGCGTAAAGATTAGCGGTGCAGGATTTCCCGTATACCGCGGCAAGGGTGCTCGCTTGCAGCGTGCCCTCATCAACTTCTTCCTCGACGAGGCTCGCAATGCCGGCTACGAGGAGATTATGCCGCCCACAGTGGTAAACCAGGCCTCAGGCTATGGTACAGGTCAGCTCCCCGACAAGGAGGGACAGATGTATCACTGCACTGCAGATGACCTCTACCTTATCCCTACAGCTGAGGTGCCCGTAACCAACATCTACCGCGATGTAATCATCGAGGAGAAGGACCTCCCCATCAAGAACACTGCTTACACCCAGTGCTTCCGTCGCGAGGCTGGCTCATATGGTAAGGATGTGCGTGGCCTCAACCGCTTGCACGAGTTCTCAAAAATTGAGATTGTACGCATTGATACTCCCGAGCACTCTAAGGAGTCACACAAGGAGATGCTCGAACATGTAGAGAGCCTCGTTAAGAAGCTCGAGCTCCCCTACCGCATCTTGCGCCTCTGTGGTGGCGACATGAGCTTCACCGCAGCCCTCTGCTTCGACTTCGAGGTATACTCTGCTGCCCAGGAACGTTGGTTGGAGGTTTCTTCGGTATCAAACTTCGACGCTTATCAGGCCAACCGCCTGAAGTGCCGCTACCGTCGTGCCGAGGACAAGAAGACCGAGCTCTGCCACACACTCAACGGCTCGGCATTGGCATTGCCCCGTATCTTGGCGGCAATCCTCGAAAACAATCAGACCCCCGAAGGCATCCGCATCCCCAAGGTGCTCGTGCCCTACTGCGGATTTGACATCATTGATTAAGACTAGGACGTTAGACTAAGAGGTATCTGTAGCGTTTGTTCAGTGCCTCTTAGTCTCCATTTTATATAAAATAGGTATTAGGTAAAAGGAGTTAAGTAGAAGAAGCAAAACGACCATTTGCTCTACACTTAACTAAAAAAGATTGACATGGCGAAAAAGGAAATTAAGTTGGAGGAGATAACTGCAGCTATTGATGACATGTGGCAGTTACTCACCGACGACCAACGAGGGTTAGTAGCAAAGAGTATCGAGACACGCCGTTACAAGAAACATCAAGTCATCTATGCGGAAGGAGAAACTCCAAGCCATCTGCTATGCTTGATTGAAGGAAAAGTAAAGATATATCGCGATGGCGTGGGAGGGCGTAGCCAGATTATGCGCGTAATCAAGCCGGTAGAGTATTTCGGATATCGCGCATACTTTGCTGGAGGAAGTTTCGTTACTGCTGCTGCTGCATTTGAAAATTCGGTCATATGCACCATTCCAATGAGTATCATCGTACGCTTGGTGGAGGAAAACAACAGACTGGCCATGTTCTTCATCAGGCTATTGGCCATTGACCTCGGCATATCTGACGAACGTACCGTCAACCTCACGCAGAAACACATACGGGGTCGATTGGCCGAATCACTACTTTTCTTGAAGGAAGCCTATGGACTAGAAGAGGATGGCGCCACCATCAGCATCTTCCTTTCACGTGAAGACCTTGCCAACCTATCCAATATGACCACATCGAATGCTATCCGTACACTCTCGCTTTTCGCTTCAGAGAAACTGATTGCTATCGATGGACGAAAAATAAAGATAATAAACGAAGAAGAACTTAAAAAGATCAGTCGAATAGGATAAAACAACAAAGGATGAAAGTCGCAACTTTCATCCTTTGTTTTGTTTGTTAGTCTGGAACAATAAAATTCAAGAACTCAGGCATAAGAGAAATCTCAAGCGGACACTTATATTCAAGTGTACGTCCATCAACACAAATCGCAGCTCCTTCGGTTTCATTCACTGTCACCTTCTTCGTACGATAGGGTTTGACCTGTTTATGATTAAGTATCTGTCCGCGTAGTAGCATCCACAATCCCTGTATCATCTGTGTCAGTTCAGGACGATACACCACCGACACATCAAGCCATCCGTTATAAGGCACAGCACTGGGAGTCAGACCATATCCACGAGAATTCCCCACACAGACTGTCATGATTCTTTCATTGAGCACTTCATCATTCACCTTCAACTGCATCTTGAAAAGCTTGCGACGCAAGAATAGACGGAAGAGACTGATGATGTAGGTCGGATTACGCTTACCCCAATAGTGCTTGCATTGATCAGATATCTCAATAGCCTCGGCACCTAATCCAATATTAACGGCCATCAAGAAGTAGCGCTTCTTGGCCTCTTCACCATCCATAAAGGCACAATAGCCCACATCAATCTTACGACAGGTACCTTTGATGATACAATCTATAGCTTTCTTGTAGTCATCCACGCCAAGTCCCCAGAAATCAGCAAAATCATTTCCGATACCGTTAGCAATAATACCGAAAGATATCTCCTCCAAATTCTCGACAGACGAGGTCATTATACCATTCAAGGCATCGTTGACGGCCATATCTCCACCCACAACAACAATGGTCTTATATCCATTCTCCACATACATACGGGTCAGTCGTTCCACTGCTCCGTAATCTTCAGATTGAATATAGTCATATGGCACCTTTTTCAACTCCAAATATGCCTTAATCTGATGCCAGCGACGATGTTTCTTGCGTGCACCAGCCATCGGCACATATACTATTCCCCAACGGTTGGGGGCCTTGTTCTCTTGTATATTACTCATAATCTTTTTATCCTTCATTCTCTTTTAATAAATCGACAATGCGCTGCACCTTCTCCTCGGTAGGCAGTGTGGCGTCAATCCAATGAATGGGTACTCCACGACGTTCCATGCCACGGAAGTAGGTCATCTGCCGCTTGGCAAACTGGTGGATGGCAATCTCCAGTTGGCTCACCATCTCGTCATAGGTGAGTTGTCCGATAACATACATCGTCAGATATTTATACTCCAATCCGTAGTAGATGAGATCTTCAGGAGCTACGCCCGAGGCCAATATGCCGCGCACCTCGTCGACCATGCCCTGCTCGAGTCGCTCGTGCAGACGGCGTGTGATGCGTTCGCGGCGCAACTCGCGCGACACGTCGAGTCCGATGTTCAGACTTTGCAACTCGGGAAACTCGCGCATGTTCACCCCATTGTTCCGGTAATACTCTTCAATCTCTATAGCCCGGATGGCACGCTTGCACGTATCCACATCCGTCGTGTTGTGCAGTTGCTTATATCCGCGCAGTATCTCGGTGAGTTCGTCGAGCGACTTTCCCTCCAGTGCCTCGCGTAGTGCCTTGTTCTCGGGCACCTCTACCAGTCGGTATCCACGCAACACCGATTCCAGATACATGCCTGTGCCACCGCACATCACAGGAAGTTGCCCCTGGGCACGCAGCTCGTCATACACCTTGAGGAAGTCACGCTGATACTCAAACACGTTATACTTGTATCCCGCGTCAGCAATGTCAATCAGGTAATATGGCACCGCCTCCCCATCGACCACATATTCGCCCAGGTCCTTACCTGTTCCCAGGTCCATGGCACGATACAGCTGTCTGCTATCAGCACTGATTACCCCCGTCTGCAAGCGATGGGCCAATGCCACAGCCAACGTCGTCTTACCGCACGCCGTAGGACCAAGAATGGTGACAAGGTTATACGTTTCCATACTATCCAACTCTTTGAACTTACAAAGTTACACAAAAGGTTTGAATCCACCACACGAATACCCGTTTTTGTTTCTTTCCACAAAAAAAACATTCTGCCCCACGATTCGCATCGGGAGGCAGAACACATAACCTATTAAATCGAATTCTATTGGCTCGTATGAAAAATGTGGTTACAATTTCCGATGCAAAAGTACCATCTATCCCTCACCCCCACAATACCCAAAAGTAATGATTTTAGCGATGCCCGATAGCCATATATAGGTATTCGCCTGTCCTACGATCCCTCCACAATAAAAAAAATGAACCTGTTTACTTTGTTCCTATCCACAAAAGATGTACTTTTGTATGTTAAACATCAAATAGATATTTAAAACATATGCAAAAGAGCGACAGCATCGTTATCATCCCTACGTATAACGAGAAAGAAAATATAGAGAACATCATCCGCGCCGTCTTCGGCTTGGAGAAGACCTTCCACATCCTCATCATCGAAGACGGCTCGCCCGACGGCACCGCCGCCATCGTCAAGGAGTTACAGAAGGAGTTCCCCGAACGCCTCTTCATGGTAGAGCGCACCGGTAAGTTGGGCCTCGGCACCGCCTACATCTGCGGTTTCAAATGGGCTATCGAGCACGGCTACGACTATGTGTTCGAGATGGATGCCGACTTCTCGCACAACCCCAACGACTTACCTCGTCTCTACAACGCCTGCGCCAACGAGGGCTATGACGTAGCCATCGGCTCACGCTACGTGAGCGGTGTCAACGTAGTCAACTGGCCCATGGGTCGTGTGCTCATGTCATACTACGCATCCAAGTACGTGCAGTTCGTCACCGGCATCAAAGTGAAGGACACCACCGCAGGTTTCAAGTGCTACCGTCGCGAAGTGCTCGAGACCCTCGAACTCGACAAGATACGTTTCAAGGGCTATGCCTTCCAGATTGAGATGAAGTTCACCGCCTACAAGTGTGGCTTCAAGATCAAGGAGGTCCCCGTCATCTTCGTCAACCGCGAACTCGGCACCTCAAAGATGAACAGCAGCATCTTTGGCGAAGCCATGTTCGGCGTTATGCGCCTCCGTTGGGATGGATGGTTCCGCAAATATCCCAAGAAAGCCAACAGCTAACGATATTGACATCTATAGAGTAAGAAGGGTGCATGAATTCATGCACCCTTCCTTGTTATACAGACACCTATAAACGACAGACTCTACTGAATACGGTTACGCAGTATCTCTATACGTTCGATATTACGGTACATCTCTTGCCGCATCTGCTTTATGAAACTATTATCCTCCAATGTTCCAAACACTGCTTCGACCTCTTCTTCACTGCGACAAGTAGCGCGACGGAAGGGATTGTCATAATCCTTCTTACGCGACAGATACACCTGCTCTGCGATACGTCGCTGAACACGTTCTTCTTCAGCCAAGACAACGAGCCAAGCATCAGGAGTCATATGTTCTATGCCCATCACAAGACACATCACTTGGAAGGCGTGTCTCAACTTATCGGCCGGATATCGTTCCCATATCTCGTCATAGCGTTGGTGGATATCCTTCCACGAATCGAGACGTCCATTACAAATATCCATGCGCAAATTCACCAAATCGGGAACCATCATCAGCTGTCCTCCCATATTAACCCACTCACGTTGACGACCACCGTCAAAGATACCCGACAGCTCCATCAGCGAAGCATCATCGGCAAGTTCATCATCTTCCCCTTTATAATAATGATTGAGCACACACGACACTGCATAATGTATTAGCATATCTCCATAAGCATGATAGGCATCATACGCCTTTAGTATACGCACAATGCGGTTGCTACGTTCCATGTCTTCTCCACAGATATCGAGACCATCGATCACATGACGGCTTCCCCTAAACATATCTTTTCCCAATTGGCAAAGCTCCGCCTCACTTCTAGTACTACAATCCTCCCCCCTAGCCTTAAGATAAGCCTTAGCCGTCCACCGTTCCAGAAGGTCACGCGCCGTTATTGCTTCTTCTATACTATCAGGAGCAAAGGTTTCAAACTCGATATTCTGCGCTTTCGTATGACGTTTGTCACGACTTGAATATTTCCATGTATTACGTGCCAACGCATACATATTATATAGCCACCAATAGGCTGGTATAATCTCCAGTTCGTTGGCAGAGACATTATTGTTCACCAACGAGAAGGGCAAAGGTATATTCATCTCTGCCGGGTAGTCACCCTTAGCCAAGAGTGTGAATGAAGCAAACCGGCTCGAATGTTTCACCGAAGAGCATAATCCTGGCCAGAAGCCTCGTCCCGCCACAATCTCCCCATCATTGGCTCGGCTGTTATGGTTACTTCCTATAGTAGCTCCTGCAGCCATATTACTCTGCCCCATGACTACCGAAGCAATCAGGAATGAATTATTGTGATGCTGCTCATGAGCAGGGAATATCAAGTTATTGAGCACCTCGCAGCATGAAATCGTTGAATTATCACCCATAATAGAGTCTATCAAGCGAGCGCCATATTTCAGATTTGAGTTATTGCCGAGGATAAACTTCACTGCCACACATGAGTAGAAGATACGGCACCCATACCCCACAATACCATTGACCAATATTACATTCTCACCGATCTGCGATGGTTCCTTGTCCGATGAGTTGATAGTGATGTTCTTTAATTTCGATGCTCCCTTAATATAGCAATCAGTACCGATTTTCACATCCTTGATAATAGACGAGTTCTTGATTACGCATCGGGCACCTATACTGCCATAGTATCCACGATGGGAGTCCACCGTGTTTTGCGTAATTTCTTCCAGTCGCTGTTGCAGTAGAGCATCATCCACATATTTCGCCCACAGATAAGCATCAGCAGCCACCATTCCATCAAACGGTATCACTGCACGAGTACCTGTCTCGTTCATCACATGTATACGCACACGTACATCCTCAGATTCACCTTCCTTGACAACGCCATTACCAAACTTTGCATGATCTGTCGTATCCATTTCCTGTATATTAAAAAGCATACAGTGGTTACCGACAATGTAGTGTGACAGATAATGTACATTGTGTATTGCACAATCATCACCTATATCACAGGAATGTATCGACGAGCCTGTAATACCGACAGGTAGTCTCAGGTCATGATACTGCAGAGCACCTGTCGACACACGTCCGATGCGTACCGTACCATAGAATTTATTGTCTCTGAACATGCTTGGATCAAATTCCTCGGCTACCCATACCGTATCCCACGAAGTTGCCGAGTTACCACTCTTCACCAATCGTTCTATCTCATCGCTACGCAGATGCCTCCACCCTCCTTTAGGAGGATTAGCCTGTTCGTTGCGTAAGTAATATTTATCTTTACCTTGGGGAATATATTTAGGGTCTATCCAACCATCATAGAGGACCTCAGGTGACAATAGAGTAACACGTTCCATATTATATCAACATTAAAGTTTCCTTATAAACTTTTCCTATATTAATGCCATACACTAGCGACATGCAAAAATACTATATTTTTGAAACTCTGCAAATGCCATTTCCTTTTTTAGTTAATTATTCAGATACTATTACATATGGATGAAGGCCAGCAAATCCTGAAGCATATTTCCATATATAAATTATTCCTTATCACTCCGCTGGAATAAATGTCCACTAGGGAATGATAAGGAATAAAACATAGGATAGAGAACGCGTCCTACCCTTTATGTCTATTGGCACGTTTGCGACGTATCTCGGCCTTCATCTTGGCCGATGCCGAGTGGTGCTGTCCAGTGATGTAAGCTTTCTTCTTGGCTTTGGTCTTTACCTTCTCCTCTTTGGGACGATCCGAAGCGACCTTCTTGAACATGATACCTTTGGTGAATATATCATCTCCGTTCATACTGTCATTTTATAGAGTTATTCCTCATTCTATGTCGGCATCATCATACCCGAATTCATCATCGAACTCGTATTCGAAGTCCTCCATCTCGTCGATATCTTCATACTCGATGGTGATATCATCGTCCTGCCCCATGGCACGCAGCTCGTCCTGCAGCTTGTTCATGTCCTTGGCGCGGTGTACGAGATTCTCCTTACTGAGTTCTGTCTGTATATTCTCCTTGTTGAGCTCGTTCCACAGGATATCCTTGAGCACCGATACGCCCAGTCCGGTCACCGAAGAGATGAACACATGGGGGAGATCATCAGGCAATGTCTCTTCCAGCATCTCGATAAGTTCGTCATCGAGCAGGTCACACTTGGTGATGGCCAGCACGCGCTGCTTGTCGAGCATGTCGGGGTTGAAGGTGGCCAGCTCGTTGAGTAGGATGTCATACTCCTTGCGTATGTCTTCGGCATCACCGGGCACCATGAAGAGGAGCAGCGAGTTGCGCTCGATATGACGCAGGAATCGCAAGCCCAGCCCCTTACCGGCACTGGCACCTTCGATGATACCGGGAATGTCAGCCATCACGAATGACTTACCATCGCGGTACGACACGATACCTAAGTTGGGCTCCAGTGTGGTGAACGGATAGTTGGCAATCTTGGGCTTGGCTGCTGATACGGCAGCGAGCAGGGTTGACTTACCTGCATTGGGGAAGCCCACAAGACCGACATCGGCCAGCAGCTTCAGCTCCATGATGACGGTAAGTTCCTGCATGGGTTCGCCCGGTTGGGCAAAGCGCGGAGCCTGACGTGTGGGGGTGGCAAAGTTGAAGTTGCCCAAGCCGCCGCGACCACCGCGGAGGAGGATTACCTCTTGTCCGTGTTCGGTGATATCGCACAGGTAGGCACCCGTCTCGGCATTGTACACTACGGTGCCGCAAGGAACTTCAATGATTTTATCCTCGCCATCTTTGCCGCTACTCTTGTTCTTCGAGCCGTTGCCTCCATGTCCAGCAAAGGCGTGACGGTCATAGCGCAGGTGAAGCAATGTCCAATAGTTGCGGTTGCCGCGCAGGATGATGTGTCCGCCGCGACCACCATTGCCGCCATCAGGGCCACCATTGGGATTGTACTTGACGCGGCGCATGTGTGTGCTACCACGCCCTCCCTTGCCTGAGCGGCAGTATATCTTTACATAATCGACAAAATTTGTTTCAGCCATAAAAGGGGTTATAGATTTGAGTCCGGTATTTTATACTTGGAAGACCTAACTCAAATGATCGAACCTACATAACCATTGATAACCTTCACCATACCTTCGAGACCAAGTTCTTCTGTATAGGGGAATTCCTTATACACGCCCTGTCCTTTGAACCACTCGATGAGCGGAGCTGTCTGGTTGTGGTATACGGCAAAACGTTTCTTGATAGTCTCCTCATTATCATCGGCACGTCCTTCGAGTGTAGCGCGACGAAGCAAACGAGCCATCAAGATATCTTCATCCACCTGAATATTGATCATGGCCGAGATTTTCTCGCCACGCTCTTCGAGCATCTTCTTCAAGGCCTCGGCCTGTGCGATGGTGCGGGGGAAACCGTCAAAAATAACGCCCTTGCTGCCTTTGAAAGTATCATACTTGCTGGCAAGAATACCAATCATAAGCTCATCAGGGATAAGTTGGCCATGGTCGATATAGCCCTGTGCGATCTTGCCCAGCTCGGTACCCTGCTTGATTTCAGAACGGAGCACATCACCAGTAGAGATGTGGTCTAACTTAAACTCCTCAACAAGGCGAGCGCTATGCGTACCTTTTCCTGAGCCGGGAGCACCAAAAATAACAATATTCAACATATGTTTTTCCTTATTTATTATATATTGCAAACAATTAGTCTTTCACAGTGTAGATATCCTTGAGGTTGCGGCCATAGCCGTCGTAATCGAGACCATAACCAACGATGAAGTCATTGGGTATTTCCAAAGCCACATATTTGATGTCGAGGTCTACCTTCAACTTTTCGGGCTTGAGCAACAAGGTGCAGATGTGGATTGCCTCCGGTGCACGAGTGCCAAGGTTCTCGATGAGTTTTGACATGGTGCAACCAGTGTCTACAATGTCCTCAACAATCACGACTGTGCGTCCTGCGATATTCTCTGACAATCCGATAACCTCCTTGATGACTCCTGTAGATGCTGTACCCTCATAAGATGCCAACTTGACAAACGATATCTCAGCAGGGATAGTAATGCGGCGGAACAGGTCGGCGGCAAACATAAAACTGCCATTGAGCACACAGAGGAACAAGGGGTTCTTGCCTTCCAAATCGCGGTTAATCTGTGCAGCCAGACGCTCAACCTCCTTCAGAATCTTCTCTTCGGGGATAGATATGGCAAACTGCCTATCGTTGATCTTTATCGTATCCATATTACCACATTATGCGAAATTGGTACAAAAATACGTAAAATCTGTTGATTTGGGTTCGAATTGCAGATTTATTTTTCACAACATGCCAAAATATCGTCGAAAAGCAGTACTTTTACATCCTGAATCGGCATGGAACAGCAAAGAGTGCTGTGATACGCCATTGCCGAGATCAACAAGAAAACAGCGATACAAACATCTTTAGCATCTAGCATTGTTGTATGAAAAAGAGTATTATACTGACAGCACTACTTGCCACTCATCTCGTGGCAGCAGCACAGACTACCATCACCGACTACACACCGGGCATATCGACCGAAGGAGCCGCATATTACCTGCCTAAGACAGTTGTCAATGTGAGCATCACCGTAGAGAAGAGTTCCTATCAGCCTGGCGAACTATGCCAATATGCCGAGCGCTACCTGCGCATAGGCAACATCTCGGACAAGAAGGATATGCACTACTCGCTCGTGGAAAGTGCCCTTACCACAACAGGCATTCCTGATGAGAAGAAAATCTATCATATCCAGTTTGCGAAAAACAGCATAGCTCCCCTTGTACGACTCAGCAATGATGGCATATTAACAGCCATCAACACTGACCCTGATGTGCAGGAAGTAGCGACATCCACCGTTGCCACAGCCACACCAAAGGCTATATCCTCCAATGCATACATGACCGAAGAGATGCTGCTCGCCAGTTCGAAAGCCAAGTTAGCCGAACTCGTCGCTAAGGATATATACAACATACGTGAAAGCCGAAACCTCATCTTACGCGGACAGAATGAGAATATGCCCAAAGATGGCGAGGCACTACAAATCATCCTCGACGAGTTGGACAATCAGGAAAAGGCACTGATGCAACTATTCGTCGGACACACCTCGACCGAACAGTTCACCTACACCTTCCAAGTGATTCCTGACAGCAGCGTTAACAAGATTATCCTCGGACGTTTTTCACGCAAACTTGGCATACTCCATCAAGACGACCTTGCCGGAGCACCTATATATATAGACATACAGAGCATCAGCGAGCAGCCTAAACCCACAGAGGCTCCCGCCACCGCGAAAAGCAGCAAGAGCGCCAACAAACAGGACGGTTTGGTATACAACATTCCCGGAAAAGCAACTGTGAAGGTATATACCAATACGGATACTCTTGCCGAGGGGACATTCACCTTCGGCCAATTCGGTAACACCGAGACCTTGTCGTCTGACCTACTGACCAAGAAGAAAGACATAAAAGTCAAGTTGGATCCCATCACTGGCGCCCTACTCAAGGTAGAGGATTAAAGGGAGACGCCCCATAGTAAAAAAAGAATCGTGCCATCAAGCTGATGGCACGATTTTCTTTTATTCAAGCGCTCTGAACACACCATTTAGCAAGCCTTGAAACTCATGTCGAGACTCTTCACCGAGTGTGTGAGTGCACCTACAGATACATAGTCGACGCCACACTCAGCATACGAGCGGATTGTATCGAAGGTGATACCACCTGATGATTCTATTTCAATGCGACCATCTACGATCTCTACAGCCTTGCGAGTGTTCTCTACAGAGAAGTTGTCGAGCATCACGCGGTCAACCCCCTCAAGCGCCAACACCTGGTTCAGCTCGTCGAAATTGCGAACCTCCACCTCAATCTTCAGGTTCTTACCCTTCTCCTTGCAATAAGCCTGTGCGCGGCTCACAGCCTGAGGTATGCCACCGGCAAAGTCCACATGGTTATCCTTAAGGAGAATCATGTCAAACAAGCCGATACGATGATTACATCCGCCACCGATGCGCACCGCATCTTTCTCCATGATGCGCATTCCCGGAGTCGTCTTACGGGTGTCGAGCACGCGGCACTTGGTACCCTCAAGCAGTTTCACATATTCGTTGGTAATAGTGGCGATACCACTCATGCGCTGCATCACGTTGAGCATCAGTCGCTCGGTCTGCAACAGGCTCTGCACCTTGCCTTCTACGACGAAAGCCACATCACCCGGCTTTACATGAGCACCGTCGTTGATATACACCTCCATCTTCATCGTAGGGTCAAAACGGTGGAAAATCTCACGAGCCATCTCTACGCCCGCGATGATACCCTCCTCCTTGATGATAAGGCGCTGCTTGCCCATAGCGTCGGCTGGGATACACGACAGTGTGGTGTGATCGCCATCACCTATATCTTCGGCAAAAGAGAGTGCAATGAGTTGGTCAATAAGTTCGTTCATAATCGTAAAAATTAAAGTACTACGCAAAGGTAATATTTTTTACATATACGTCCTATTTTTTAGCCAAAAAGTTCGTTCACCCCAACTCGCCATAGACCATCGATGATGGTTGTGACCGCTCGACTGATTGGGCGATTTCGTCCACTTTGCCACTCGAAACAGAACAGCACGTTAGGAATTTGAAAAATTATTTGCATTTCCGTTTGGCTTACACTAATTTTGTAGAAGATTTAGAACAACAGATAATGGCAGAAAACAATCTACTCACACGACTCGACGGACTAGTAGGCAAATATGAGGAGATAGAACTCCTCATCACCGACCCCGCGGTGATTGCCGACATGCGCCGTTTCGTAAAACTCAACAAGGAATACAAGGAACTGGGTGCCCTCATGGAGGCACGTGCCCGATACATGCAACTCATCCGCCAACTCGACGAGGCCAAGGAGCTCTTCGCTACGGAGACCGATGCCGAGATGCGCGAGATGGCACGCGAGGAAATTGACACTTGCGAAGCACAGATACCGACTCTGGAAGAGGAGATAAAGCTATTGCTTGTACCTGCCGACCCCGAGGACGACAAGAATGTGATCATGGAGATCCGTGGTGGTACGGGTGGCGACGAGGCAGCTCTCTTTGCCGGCGACCTCTTCAAGATGTATATGAAATACTGCGAACAGAAGGGATGGCGTGTAGAAGTGTCGAGTTTCAACGAAGGTACTGCCGGTGGTTACAAAGAGATTATCTTCAGCGTAAGTGGTGAGAAGGTATATGGCACACTGAAGTACGAGTCGGGCGTGCACCGCGTGCAGCGCGTGCCTGCCACTGAGACTCAGGGCCGAGTGCATACCTCAGCTGCCACGGTAGCCTGCTTGCCCCAAGCTGAAGCCTTCGAGGTAGAGATCAATGAGGGCGAGATCAAGTGGGACACCTTCCGCTCATCGGGTGCCGGCGGACAGAACGTCAACAAGGTGGAGTCAGGCGTACGCCTCCGCTACAACTGGAAGAACCCCAACACGGGCGAGGTGGAGGAGATACTCATCGAGTGTACCGAAACACGCGACCAACCGAAGAACAAGGAACGTGCATTGGCCCGCTTGCGCACCTTCATCTACGACAAGGAGCACCAGAAGTATATCGACGACATCGCCTCAAAGCGTAAGACGATGGTATCTACCGGTGACCGCTCGGCCAAGATACGCACCTACAACTATCCTCAGGGACGCATCACCGACCACCGCATCAACTACACCATCTACAACCTCGCAGCCTTCATGAATGGCGACATCCAAGACTGCATTGACCAACTGATGGTGGCTGAGAATGCAGAAAGGCTGAAGGAGAGCGAACTGTAAGCCTCCCCCTTCCCCTCCCAAGGAGGGGTGACTTGGAAGTAAAGTAATAAACAAAAAGAATATAAAACATCTAAAACATCTAAAACACGCCACTTCTACCTCTCAAAAGGATTTGTAATCCCCCTCCTTGGGAGGGGTTAGGGGAGGCCTCTTTGAATTATGAACAAACAACAACTTATCCAGAACATCAAGGCACGCAAGTCATTCCTCTGCGTAGGCCTCGACACTGACACGAAGAAGATTCCCGCTCACCTGTTGACCGAGGAAGATCCCATCTTTGCCTTCAACAAGGCCATCATCGATGCTACTGCCGACTACTGCGTAGCCTACAAGCCCAACTTGGCTTTCTACGAGTGTGACGGTCTCAAGGGCTACGAGGCCTACGAGAAGACTATCGCCTACCTCAAGGAAAACTATCCCAACCACTTCATCATCGCCGATGCCAAGCGTGGCGATATCGGTAACACCGCTTCGATGTATGCCCGCTCATTCTTCGAAGAGCAGGATGTGCATGCACTCACCGTAGCGCCCTACATGGGTGAGGATAGCGTGACCCCGTTCCTTGCTTACGAAGGCAAGTGGGTGATACTTCTCGCGCTGACCTCAAACAAGGGTTCGCTCGACTTCCAGCTCATGGAGGATAAGGAGACAGGCGCACGCCTCTTCGAGAAGGTGCTCCGTCGCTCACAGGAGTGGGGTAACGATGAGAATATGATGTATGTGGTAGGTGCTACACGCGGACAACTCTTCGAGGACATCCGTAAGATTGTGCCCAACCACTTCCTCCTCGTGCCTGGCGTAGGCGCACAGGGCGGATCACTCACCGAGGTGTGCAAGTATGGCATCACCAAGGAGTGCGGACTGCTTGTAAACTCAAGCCGTGCCATCATCTATGCCGACAAGACCGAAAACTTCGCTGCTGTAGCACGCGAGGAGGCCCGCAAGGTACAGGAAGAGATGGCTGCCGAGCTCGTTAAGTACGGCATTCTCTAATACACAACATCAACCATCAAATCCAAGGGGATATGTCACACGACATATCCCCTTCCTTATATATCTCAAACACGTTACCCTCTTTCTTTCAATAGAATGACATCACTTTTTTTGTGCTAAACTGTCGTTCATCGACCTTTTCCAAAACCCCATGCACCTGAATCCCTTATTGGCGAGGTATGACAAACGAGATTATCATCTACCAGACCGAAGACGGACAGACACAGATTGATGTCCATATGGAGAATGAGACTGTGTGGCTAAGTGCCAGCCAAATGGCAAGTTTGTTCGACAGAGAAGAGTCAAATATCCGTCGACATATTATCAATGTCTTTAATGAGGGCGAACTTGAACGAACGAATAACGTGCAAAATTTACACGTTAATGGCGTAAAGAAACCAGTCCCTTTCCATACGCTCGATGTCATTATCTCCGTAGGCTATCGCGTGAAGAGTCAGCGCGGCGTACAATTCCGCCAATGGGCCAACCGCGTGTTGAAGCAGTATCTCGTAATGGATATGACTCACAAAAAGGGATGTTCGAATGTCACCCTTTTCGGAAAAACATAGTAAAGCTTTCGGTAAATCGATAAAATGCACTAAATTTGTTGCGAGAACCAAAACGAGAATGTATGGAATCAAACAACATAGAGGTTTCTGAAAAGTTATTCATCGAACAACTGAAAGATATTGTCAGCGCATCACGCAAATTGGCATGCTCGGCCATAAATATCGCGCAAGTTAGGCAAAATTGGCTCATCGGACAACGACTTGTAGAACAAGAGCAACATGGACAAACTCGAGCGGCATATGGTGCACGAGTTATAGAACTGGCCTCAAAGGCGCTGACCGAAGAGTTTGGTCGTGGATTCTCACCTCGTAGTTTGTGGAAGTTCAAACAATTCTATCTGGAATTCAAAGACTTGCAAATTCTGCCGATGGCATCGGCAGAATTCTCGGAAGCAATACTGCCGACACCATCGGCAGAATCTACGCATTTGTTGTCGTGGAGCCATTACGAACGTCTGATGCGTGTTGCCGATGCCGATGCACGCAAGTGGTATCAGCGCGAAGCTGCCGAGCAAATGTGGAGTCATGCTACACTCGACCGCAATATCAATACCCTATATTACCAGCGCCTATTGGCATCACAAGCACAAGCACAGGCAGAGGTAGAAGAAGAGATGAAACAGAAAACTTCGGTCTACCAACGCAATAAGTTAGAGTTTATCAAGAACCCCTCAGTACTTGAATTTCTTGGTCTTCCAGCAACAAAAGGGTACACTGAATCCTCCTTGGAACAAGCCATCATCGACCAGATGCAACATTTCTTGCTCGAATTGGGCAAAGGTTTCTCGTTCGTCGCTCGCCAGCAACTCATACGTACCGAAACTTCAAATTTCTACATAGATCTTGTATTCTACAACTACATCTTGAAATGTTTTGTGATAGTCGAGTTAAAGACTCACGAGCTTACTCACCAAGATATAGGCCAACTCGACATGTATGTGCGCATGTATGATGATTTGAAG
>JAZONI010000078.1:0-4969 GCA_045654445.1 Bacteroidaceae bacterium
CCTGCGCATACTGCACCCGCTGCCCCGCGTGAACGAAATCGCTACAGACGTGGACGAGAGCCCCAAGGCATACTACTTCCAGCAGGCGAAGAACGGCCTCTACATACGTGAGGCGCTCATCTGCGACTGCTTGGGAATGGAAATCTAATTGAAAATTAGCCATCCGGCAGGAGACTGTTGACCGTTAAAGACTGCGTCTTTGAGCTTCGGCTGCACTCGCTGAGCATTGTAAACGAGTTTACATGCGCTCGCTGGCACGAACCTTGACCGTTGACCGTAGACTGTTGACTGTCGACCATAAACAATAAAAATCACCATTATGAATAACAAGAAAACAGAATTGCTCGTGGCCGCTCTAGAGAACGGCACAGTGATAGACCACATACCTTCGGAACTCGTGTTTACCATTGCCTCATTGCTTGAATTGGAGAAGTTGGGCTCTAGCGTTACCATAGGCTACAACCTCCATAGCAGCAAGTTGGGCAAGAAGGGTATTATCAAGGTGGCCGACAAGTTCTTCACCGATGAGGAGATAAGCCGTCTCTCGATAGTAGCGCCCAACGTGGTGCTCAGCGTCATCCGCGACTACGATGTGGTAGAGAAGAAAGAGGTGATCATCCCCGACGAGTTGCATGGCATCGTGCGTTGCAGCAACCCAAAGTGCATCACCAACAATGAGCCCATGTCGACATTCTTCCACGTGATTGACAAGGCTGCCGGCACACTCAAATGTCACTACTGCGAAAAAGAGCAGAACAAAAGCAAGGTAAAACTTGTATAGACAAATAATGGTCAACGGTCGACAATCAACGGCCAACGGACGACACGAACATTAAGTACCAGGTTTCGTTTTTAGTCCATTGACCATTGATTGTTGACATAGACCGTTGACCATAGACATCAGAGAAGGATGAAAATAAACTGGAAACCAGGCACGATGATATACCCCTTGCCCGCCGTAATGGTCACCTGCGGCGCCACGGAAGAGGAGTATAACATCATCACCATCGCATGGACAGGAACGATATGTACTAACCCGCCCATGTGTTATATTTCCGTGCGCCCCGAACGCCACTCGGCCGATATACTGAAGCGTAACATGGAGTTTGTCATCAACCTCACCGATTCCTCTACCGCCTTTGCCACCGACTGGTGCGGCGTGCGCTCAGGCCGCGACTACAACAAATTCGAGGAGATGAGACTCACCCCCGGCAAGGCCACCGTAGTGCAGGCCCCCATCATCGAGG
This sequence comes from Bacteroidaceae bacterium, assembly GCA_045654445.1. Classification (GTDB taxonomy): domain Bacteria; phylum Bacteroidota; class Bacteroidia; order Bacteroidales; family Bacteroidaceae; genus UBA1189. The sequence goes on from JAZONI010000078.1 coordinate 1,248, forward strand.
AGTCGCCCCTGTGTATAGAGTGCCGCGTGAAGGAGATCATCTCATTGGGATCGCACGACATGTACATTGCCGAGGTGGTCAACGTGATGGCCGACGACAAGTACATAGACCCCGAAACAGGTAAGTTTGAACTTGCCGACAGTGACCCGCTCGTGTATCTCCACGGCGGATACTACCATTTGGGCGACAAGATAGGCAAGTTCGGCTGGTCGGTAGAGAAGAAGAAAAAGAAATAAAAAGACAGGAGCCAGATGAGACGGCAGGTTGCAATGATACTGACATGCCTCTGCTGCGTGGCATCGATGTATGCCAAGAAGCATAAGGAGCCACTGATCAATTATGGTGCGAAGACCGGATTCAGTTCCACCATATATGAGGTTAACAAGCTACAGGTGTCAGGCATGCCCATCAACGAATACATATCCAAGTCGGAAATCAGTTCTTTCTATACCCTTTTCGCACGCATCAACATCAAGCAGTCGCACTACCTGCAGACTGAGGTGAGTTACAACATCAGCAACTACACCATCGCCTTCCCAGCCCAACAGTGGAAGCCCACGGCACCGCTACAGGAGACATCATCCATAAGCACCAAGATCATTGGTTTCGAGATTCCTTTGTTCTATGGATACCATGTATTGAAAGAGGGTCCCTATGGCATGTCGTTCTATGCAGGACCCAAAGCGAAGTTCACACTCACCAACCAGAGTAACCACCAATTCGAGAACTTGACCTATACCAGTATAACGGAATCCATACGCCCCATCAACTTCAGCCTCATGGTGGGTATGGGCGTAAACATCCAACGCGTCTTCTTTGACTTCTCGTTCGAATATGGGCTACACAACATATCCAAAGGATTTGTCACGACCAACGAATATGGAGACGCCCACTCGGAAGATTTCGTATTTGACCGCAGAAAGAACGTGTTGAGTTTCTCTGTAGGCTTCATGTTCTGACCCTTCGCCGTATCATACCTTTCACATTCTCTTTAATTTTCCCTTTACGCAGAGGGTAGTTTTTCGCCGTTTTGCTTTGATATCTGAAAGATAATGCTTTAATTTGCGTGTTAAAACCAAATCTAAAAGCATATATCATGGCAAACGTATGTAACCCTAACAATGTGTCTGGACTCAAGCAGACTGACTTTCAGAAAGATATCAACGGTAAGAAAACCGATCTGTTCATTCTCACCAACAAGTTGGGCAACGAGATTGCATTCACCAATTACGGTGGCGCACTGCTCACCATCATGATGCCCGACCGCAATGGCAAACTCGCCAACGTAGTGCAGGGTCATGACTCTATCGACAAGGTGATTGCCTCGCCCGAGCCTTTCTTGAGCACACTCATCGGCCGTTATGGCAACCGCATCAAGCATGGTAAGTTTACCCTCGATGGCCAGGAGTACACATTGGCTGTAAACAATGGCCCCAACCATTTGCATGGCGGTCCCACTGGCTATCATGCTCGTGTATGGGATGCTGAGGTGCTCGCTCCCAACAGCGTAAAGTTACACTACGTTTCGCCTGATGGCGAGGAGGGATTCCCCGGAACACTCGACATCACCGTAGTATATACCTTGACCGACGACAATGAGTTTGTAATCGACTACAAGGCTACAACAGACAAGAAGACAATCGTAAACCTCACCCACCACGCATTCTTCAGTCCCTCGGGCATCGAGAAGGACACAGCTTCGGTGGAAAACAATATCCTCACACTCAACGCTGACCACTACTGCCCCGTAGACGAGAACTCAATCCCCTACGGCCGCATCGACCACGTGGAAGGTACTCCGATGGACTTCCGCACTCCGCATGTAGTAGGTGAGCGTATCGACGCTGATCACGAGCAGACCAAGTATGGCGTAGGTTACGACCACTGCTGGGTACTCAACAAGCGCGAGCCGGGCGAACTGAGCTTCGCTGCCAAGTGCGTAGAGCCCAATAGCGGCCGCGTGATCGAGTGCTACACCACAGAGCCGGGCGTACAGGTTTATACCTCAAACTGGCACAGTGGTTTCGAAGGTGCTCATGGAGCTACCTTCCCCAAGCGCAGCGCTATCTGCTTCGAGGCACAGCACTTCCCCGACAGCCCCAACAAGGCTCATTTCCCCTCAGTAGTGCTCAACCCCGGTGAGGTTTACACACAGACTACCGTGTATAAGTTTGGAATAGAAGAGTAAAGGAGAACCCCCCCAACCCCTCCTTCTATGGAGGGGCTTTGCTGACATCGCGGAATCCTCTCCACATAGAGGGAAGATGTATAAAGGACAGAGGGGACCGAATCTGAAATTTATTTTTACAAACCATTTAATAATTAATCTTTTAAATCTATTTTACTTATGAGTAATCAAAAGAAACAATGGGGTGCTATCATCGTAATGATTGCCCTCTTTGCGATGATTGCCTTCGTGACCAACTTGTGTACTCCGATGGCTACAATCATCAAGAATCAAGGTCCTATCTCTAATGTGCTTGCACAGATTGGTAACTATGGAAACTTCGTTGCATACCTCGTAATGGGTATCCCCGCAGGTATGCTTATCGCTAAGTTCGGCTACAAGAAGACCGCTCTTATCGGTCTTGCTGTAGGTGCTGCCGGTATCCTCATCCAGTGGGTGAGCGGTTTGCTCGACGTAGAGCAGAACCTCGGTCTCGTGTTCACCGTTTACTTGATCGGTGCTTTCATCGCAGGTCTTTGCATGTGTATTTTGAACTGTGTGGTTAACCCCATGCTCAACATCCTCGGTGGTGGTGGTAACAGCGGTAACCAGCTCATCCAGATCGGTGGTGTGTTCAACTCTTCTGCAGCCGTTGCTTGCTACATCTTGATGGGTGCTCTCATCTCTGATGCTACCAAGGCTAAGATCGCTGACGCTACTCCCGCTTTGATGATTGCTTTGGCTATCTTCGTAGTTGCCTTCATCGTAATCCTCTTCACCAAGATCGAAGAACCCGAGCAGGCTCCCGTAGAGGTTAGCATGATCAAGGAGGCTATGAGCTACCGTCACTTTGCACTCGGTGCTTTGGCTATCTTCCTTTACATGGGTATCGAGGTAGGTGTACCTAACGCTGTTCAGCAGATGCTTACCGCAGCTCCCTACTCTATCCCTGCAGGTACCGTAGGTATGATCGTTGCTGTATACTGGTTCATGATGCTCATCGGCCGTTTGGTAGGTGCTAGTATCGGTAGCAAGGTATCAAGCCGCGCTATGATCACTACCGTATCAATCGCTACATTGGCACTCGTACTCTTCGGTATGTATGCTCCCGCCGTTGAAGTTCCCTTCCCTGGTGTTGACTGGGGTAAGCTCGAGCTCATCTGGCAGCCTATCCCCATGGGTATCTTCGCCTTCTTGCTCGTTGGTCTCTGCACATCAGTAATGTGGGGTGCTATCTTCAACATGGCTGTTGAGGGTCTTGGCAAGTACACTGCTATCGCATCAGGTATCTTCATGACCATGGTATTCGGTTGCGCAGTAATGATGGGTATCCAGGGTTACGTTGCTGACTTGACCGACTACATGACCAGCTTCTGGGTAATCGTATTCTGCGCTGCATACCTCTTGTTCTATGCACTCGTAGGTTCTAAGCCCGCTAAGAAATAATCGCGTCCCTAGATAACTTATATATCTAACAATCATCCAACAATAAAAACAGAAAACACACTATGGACAAAGAATTTGTAAAAAAACATTTTGCTGAGCGCTTCGGTTG
>JAZONI010000079.1:0-22560 GCA_045654445.1 Bacteroidaceae bacterium
CATCGCCTTCAAGCATAGCAATCCAGCCCTGAGCGCAGGCATCGGCCATGGCGAGTTTGAGATTATCAGCACCGACAACAACACCCTCACCTTCACCCGCTCAGTACCGGGCAACAAGGTAGAGGTTTCGGTACAGCTCGAAGCACCATGGGCATGGGAATACAAGACCATCGACAACCCCATACAGCACGTAGAGCCTCTGTCGTGGTGGGTGGGCATGAACACCCCGCTGCAGGTGATGATTCATGGCACAGACATTGCCTCGTATGAGCTCAGCATCACTGGTGGTGACGGTGTGAGCATCAGCAAGGTACACCAAGCCGAGAGCCCCAACTACCTGTTTGCCGACATCAGCATTGACAGCAATGCCAAGCCCGGCACCTACCATCTGGTGTTCACCAAGGAGGGCGAGCAGATAACACATCCCTACCGGATTGAGGCACGCCGCGAAGGCTCGGCCCAGCGCACCAGCTTCACCACGGCCGACATGGTGTACCTCATCATGCCCGACCGCTTCGCCAATGGCGACCCTACGAACGACTCCACCCCCGACACCGATGAAAAGGCCGACCGCAATGCCTTCTTTGGCCGCCATGGCGGTGACCTGCAAGGCATGATAGACCACCTGGACTATATCGCCGACCTTGGAGCTACGGCCATATGGCCCACACCCCTACTGTTCGACAATGCTCCTGACGGCTCGTATCACGGATATGCTGCAGCCGACTACTACCATATAGACCCCAGATTCGGAAGCAATGCTCTATATTGCCAATTTGTAGACAAAGCACACGAGAAGGGACTGAAAGTCATCATGGACATCGTAACTAACCACTGCGGCACAGAGCACTGGTGGATGAAAGACCTCCCCTTTGCCGACTGGATACACCAGTTCGACACCTACACTGGCACCAACATCTGCTTCTCCACCAACATGGACCCCAACGCCTCGAAGCAGGACCTCTACATCCAGGAGAGCGGATGGTTCGTACCCTCCATGGTCGACATGAACCTCGACAATCCCTACACCCTGCGCTACTTCATCCAGTGGGCCATCTGGTGGATTGAGTATGCAGACCTCGACGGCTTCCGTGTCGACACCTACCCCTACAACGAGAAGGTACCCATGAGCCTATGGTGCGAGGCAGTGATGCGCGAGTATCCCCACTTCAATATCGTGGGAGAGTGCTGGACCTCTTCGGCTCCCCAGCTCGCCTACTGGCAGGGTGGCAATGCCAACAAGGACGGATTCGACTCACACCTGCCCGCCATCATGGACTTTCCTTTGCACGATGCCATGCGTGCCGGACTCTCAGAGAGTAACCCTAGCTGGGGCCAAGGCATGACACGCGTATATGACTGTCTGTCGCACGACTTCCTTTATCACGATCTCTCCAATATGATGATATTTGCAGGTAACCACGACACCGACCGCATAGGCGACGTGGTGGGCCGCAATCCGAACAAAACCAAACTTGCCATCACCCTAATGGCTACGCTGCGTGGTATACCTCAGGTATTTGCTGGCGATGAGATGATGTTCGTCTCTAAAGACTTGAGCCAAGGTCATGGCGGACTGCGTGTAGACTTCCCCGGAGGTTGGGAAGGCGACAAAATTGATCTTTTCACCGCCGAAGGACGCAACCAGCATAGTCTTGCAGCAGAACTTCACGATTACGCACGAACACTCTTTCAATGGCGCAAGACCAAGAAGGTCATCCACAATGGCAAAACTATGCACTTCATTACTCGTGACAACACCTACGGATATTTCCGCTACAACGACGATGATGTGGTATTCGTCTATATCAACAACTCTGGAGAACCGAAAAACGTTCCTTGGACCTATTACGCAGAGATTACCGAAACGCTGGGTACTGGCCGCAATGTCATCACAGGTGACAGCATCACCCTCTCTGACGAGTCAGTAGTAGCCCCCGAACAAGCATTGGTAGTCGAATTCAGCAAGAAATAAATAGAACACAAATACATATCAACCTATGAGACACACCTTCTCTACACTCCTTGCAGCACTGCTCATCGTGCTGGCAGGATGTACCAACAGCGAGAAACAAAATCAGAACACATGTACCCACAAGCACACGCTGACCTCCCCTGACGGCAAACTGACCATGCAGTTCGGTGTCACCGACAAGGAGGGTACACCGATATATGAACTACAGTTTGTCGACAAGCCTGTCATCAAACCCAGTGCTATGGGTTTCGAACTGCGTGGTGACACCCGCAAGAAAGAATTCTGGAGCAACGATGCTGAGGCAGGCAACGCCAACGAAGTGCTACCGCTGAACTGCAACTTCATCATCAAGGACACAAAAACTGCCACAACCGACAACACATGGAACCCTGTGTGGGGCGAGGAGACCACCATACGCAACCACTACAATGAACTCCTCGTTTGTCTCGAGCAAGAGGGTACGGGTTACCTCATGAACATCCGATTCCGTCTCTACGATGACGGCTTGGGATTCCGCTACGAGTTCCCCCAACAGCGCGGACTCGCCTATTTCGTTATCAGCGAAGAGCGCACCGAGTTTGCCATGAACGGTGACCACACCGCCTTTTGGATACCGGGCGACTATGATACCCAAGAGTATGACTACGTAGAGTCACGACTCACCGAGATAGAGGGACTGATGACCAAGGCTATCACCCCAAACTCTTCGCAAACTCCCTTCTCGCCCACAGGCGTGCAAACATCACTGCAGATGAAGACCGATGACGGACTCTACATCAACCTGCATGAGGCAGCACTTGTCGACTACCCCTGTATGCACCTCGAACTTGACCCTGCAACACTTACCTTCGTATCCCACCTCACTCCTGACGCCGTAGGTTGGAAAGGATATATGCAGACTCCCTGCCACACCCCCTGGCGCACTATACAGGTGACCGATGATGCCCGCAAGCAACTGGCCTCACGACTTGTGCTTAACCTCAACGAACCTTGCGCCTACGATGATGTGTCGTGGATCAAGCCCGTCAAGTACATCGGCGTGTGGTGGTACATGATTTCAGGCAAGGGGAGTTGGGCCTACACCAATGACTACCCTACAGTGAAACTAGGTAGTACCGACTACTCTAAAGCACAACCGAGCGAATTGCACGGAGCCACCAACGAGAATGTACGCCGATACATCGACTTTGCTGCTGAGCACGGCTTCGACCAAGTGCTCGTAGAAGGATGGAACGAAGGTTGGGAAGACTGGGCAGGCAACTCCAAGGACTATGTCTTCGACTTTGTGACTCCCTATCCAGACTTTGACATCAAGGGCCTCAATGCCTATGCCCAAAGTAAAGGCGTACGACTCATGATGCACCATGAGACCTCCTCATCGGTGCGCAACTATGAGCGCCACATGAAACAGGCCTACGAACTGATGAACCACTACGGCTACACCTCCGTGAAGAGCGGATACGTGGGTGACATCATTCCTCGCGGCGAATACCACTATGGTCAGTGGATGGTAAACCACTACCTCTATGCCGTCACCGAGGCCGCCAAGCACCACATCATGGTCAACGCCCACGAGGCCGTACGCCCCACAGGACTGTGCCGTACCTACCCCAACCTCATCGGCAACGAGAGCGCCCGCGGCACCGAGTACCAGTCGTTCGGGGGCTCCAAGCCCAACCTCGTCACCATACTCCCCTTCACACGCCTCAACGGCGGCCCCATGGACTACACGCCTGGTATCTTCGAGATGGACCTCGGCCCTGTCACCGAAGGACGCAACAATTCCAAGGTCAACGCCACCATTGCCAACCAACTCGCCCTCTACATCACCATGTACTCACCCCTGCAAATGGCTGCCGACCTGCCCGAGCACTACGAGAAGCATATGGATGCCTTCCAGTTCATTAAGGATGTAGCCATCGACTGGCAACGTACCGAGTACCTGCTTGCTGAGCCAGGCGACTACCTCGTAATAGCCCGCCAAGCCAAGAAGAGCGGCCAATGGTTCATAGGCGGAGTTACTGACGAGCAGAAACGTACTGTAGAATTCCCTCTCAACTTCCTTAAGGAGGGCAAACAATATCAAGCCACCATCTATGCCGACGCTCCAGATGCCGATTATGCCGCCAACCCACAAGCATATGTCATCAGCACGAAGACAGTGACGGCAACCGACAGCCTCAGCATTGACATGGCACGCGCTGGCGGCTTCGCCATCAGCCTCAACGAATTGTAACAATTTATGAGAATAAATAGAAAAGGGATAGCAATCGCTATCCCTTTATTCATTTACCAAACCTCTTTGTGAGCCACTGGCGCAAAGGTATATCGTAGAATTTTACGCAGAGGTAGGCTAGCAGTATGCTAGAAACAAATACGCAGATTACCATATACCAGGCATCGCTGAGCGAATAGAGGCCATGCTTGATGAGCCAAGCGTAGAAGAGATACATCACTGGATAATGCACGATATATAGCGGATAGGATATATTGCCCAGAAAACGTATGGAACGTTCCACAACTTTTCCTGTGGTAGAACTACCTGCCGTCACCAATACGATAAGAGGGAAGATGAATAATATGCAGGCGGCTTCATACACTCCATTGAGAGAACAATGCGCATTAGCCCCTAGGAAGGGTACGGAAAAGACGCCAAACAACAGTAGCGTGCATACCCCAAAAGCACCACGCATATGAACCGGACGGCAAGTGCGCTGCAGCAACATTCCTAAAGCAAAAGGAAAGAGCATACGCAATAGGCCACCACAAAAGTTCACCGAATCGAGTGTCCACCCCACTCCAATACTGCCATAGCCTGAGGCATTGCCAACAGCAAAACCTACAAAGACGATACCGAGCAATCCCACAAGCCACGCCAAGGCTTTCGTAGACAAGCGACGTATGATGAGGGCATAGAGAATGTTACCTATATACTCGAAGAATAGCGACCATGATGGGCCATTGAGTGGAAACATTTCACCATTACCGCGCACATCTGACACCGCCCCTGGACGCATCGGTATCAACAGCAGGGCCAACACAAAGGCTGTCAGCACATGTGACCAACGAGTTACATGGCCACTCCAATCGCAACAACCACCCACACAATAGGCTATGAGACCTATGAGCGCTCCCATCACGAGCATCGGGTGTAGACGAATGAGACGACGCGTAAAAAACTTCCACGTAGACAATCTGTTCCAACGGTCATCATAGGCATAACTGATGACGAATCCCGACAGCATAAAGAAGAAATCAACTGCCAGATATCCATGATTGAACACGATGATGCTGCCATCGCCGACACCATTGATAGCACCTGCAAAGGCAAATCCTTCGAATACATGATACCACACTACCATGAGTGCTGCTACGCCACGCAGACCATCAAGCAGTGCATAATGAGGTTTAGTGTCAAGCATGTGAATAGCCGTTAGACTGATCTTGAATATTCATTATCTTTCCACGACACCATCGAGCAGACGTATAGTGCGGTCAGTGGTAGTTGCCAACTGCTCATCGTGGGTAACGATGATGAAGGTCTGTCCCAGTTTGTCGCGCAAGTCGAAGAAGAGGCGGTGTAGTTCCTCCTTGTTCTGTGTGTCGAGGCTGCCCGATGGCTCATCGGCAAGGATCACCTGCGGACGGTTTACCAATGCACGGGCTACGGCTACACGTTGTTTCTCGCCACCTGACAGTTCGGCAGGCTTGTGTGTGGCACGGTCGGTGAGGTGCAAGTAGTCGAGCATCTCCATAGCGCGACTGCGGGCATCGTTCATGTTAGCCCCGCTGATGAGAGCAGGCATCATTACGTTCTCCACGGCGGTAAACTCGGGCAACAATTGGTGAAACTGAAACACGAAGCCAATGTGGCGGTTGCGGAAAGCCGATAGTTGCTTCTCCTTGTAGACTGAGATATCAACGCCACCGAAGAGTACACGGCCGCTATCGGGGCGGTCGAGGGTACCGATGATTTGTAGCAATGTGGTCTTACCTGCTCCACTGGGTCCTACGATGCTGACTACCTCGCCTTGGTTGATGGTGAGGTCGATGCCTTTGAGCACTTCAAGTGTGCCGAAACTTTTACGTATGTCGTGTAATTGTATCATAGTTTTCGTATCACATATTCGGCCAGATAGCAGCCAAACACGGCAGGCATGTAGCTGATGGTTCCGGCGGTAGATTTCTTGTTTTGTTCGCCTTCGACGGTGATGACCGCATTGCGGTTGGCCTGTTCGGTAGAGAATACCACGGGTAGGGGGCGTCGTAAGCCCTCTTTCTTGAGGCGTGTGCGCACGGCTTTGGCAAGGCCGCAGTGGTAGGTGTCCCACAAATCGGCAAAGCGTATCTGTGTGATGTCGCTTTTGGCACCCGCACCCATGCTGCTCACGATAGGTATGCCACGACGTAGTGCCTCGCTTATGAGGGCGCACTTAGGGGCAATGGTATCGATGGCATCAACAATAAAATCAAATTGGCAATTGACAATTGACAATTGACTATGCAAGGTCCCGTCTAGGAGAGAAGTTACCTCTTCTTCCTTTAGATATATCGGCATCTCGTGTAGACGTATGACGGGGTTGATGTCGCGCAAGCGTTGAGCTAGTATCTCGGTTTTGAGTCGGCCTATGGTGCTATGTGTGGCGGGTAGTTGACGGTTTATGTTGGTCACGTTCACCGTGTCGGCATCCACGATGGTGAGTTCGCCCACACCAGCACGGCACAGCATCTCAGCAGCGTAGGCTCCTACGCCACCTACGCCTACTACCAATACGTGTGCATCGCGTATGCGTAGCATCTTATCTTCGCCTAGTAGCAGGGCGGTGCGATCAGTCCACTTGCTCTCCATCGGTTTGCTCTTTAGTGGTTTTTGGTTTCAAATGAAAGGGGTTTTCAAACATCTGGTTATAGGTCGGCAGTGGCTGTACATATGACAATTCGTGCGCTTGACCAAACTGCTCGGGATAGATAATCATGAGGCTATTGTTTGAGAAGTGGCGCATGAGTTGTGTGGGCAGGTTGTCGAAGGCAGGTTGCCATGATATACCGCCACGGCGTGCACTGACGAGTACAAAGAGGTGATCGTAACTGAGGTGCTGCGTCACGATGAGCAGGTCGTTCCAGTCATCCAACTCGGCATACGAGGTACGTGTGCTTGGGTGGTTGGCCTGTATGTAGGGACGTATGAGCCGTATCGTGTCGGGGTGTGCATGGAAGTCGATGCGGCAGCCCAGTTGCTCGCCCATGCGGCTCACGCGCTCCACCCATTGGTAGAAGCCTGCCTCCAGTTCGGCACGCTCGGGCACAGCCACGATGATGCGGTGTACCACGTTTACGGGCATCAGGTAGTTGACGATGATGACTTGGCGGTTGATGCGGTCGAGTAGTTCAGAGGCCACAGTACCGAGGTACGACTCTGTGATTTTGCGTTTGTGGTGCAATCCCAAGATGAGTTCTGATGCTTCAAACTCTTTCATTGAGTGCATGATGCTGCCCACCACGTTCACTCCTACACGGTTATAGGTCGATAGCTGCATGTCGGCAGCAGCAGCAGCCTTAGCTGCTCGCTCCAAGTTTTGTTTGCCTTGCTTGAGTTGTTGTTCTACATTCCCGTTGTCGAGACATACTTGCAGGGCTATCATCTCTTTCTGTGACTTGGGGTTACGCATCATGATGGCCGTGTCGATAAGTTGTTCTACGCTTTCGGGATTGTTGAGTGCTACCATGATTCTCTCGTTAGTCTGCTTGCTATCGGTTGGAGCTGAGGAATCAGAGAGGGCAATTTGGCGTGCAGCCCTATCGGTGACGAGCGAACTGATGACACAACTAACTAATATCATTAGTACCACACCGTTGACTACGTCGTCACCTATGAGATAGGTGCCCGGTGCAATCTCCAGCCTTGTGCCCACCATAATCATAGCCAATGCACCTGCTGCGTGGGCGTTGCTGAGGCCGAAGAGCATCTTGCGTTCTGCCCGTTTCATGCGTAGTGCCAGTTGCGTGGCCCATGCTCCGAGCCACTTGGTTGCCGTGGCCGTAACGATGATGACCAAGACTACGAAGATGGCCTCTTTATGGTCAAAGAGGCTCTTCACGTTGATGAGCATACCCACCCCAATAAGGAAATAGGGAATGAAGAGTGCATTGCCTACAAACTCGATACGGTTCATCAGTGGTGACACACGGGGTATGTAGCGGTTGAGCACTAATCCTGCGATGAAGGCGCCAAAGAGACCTTCCAGTCCTGCCAGTTCAGAAAGAGCAGCGCTCAAAATGAGCAGCACCAGTACAAAGGTAAACTGAGTGACGTTATCGCTATATTTCTTGAAGAATGATCTCGTCAAACGTGGGTAACAATAGAAGATAAAGATGCAGTAGATGGCACATTTCAGCGCAAACTGAATCCAAAACGCTGCACTGATATCACCTTTGGCACTAGCCGAGATTCCTGCCAACGTAAACAAGGCCAGCAGCAGAGCTATCATGGTACCTGCGATGGCTATCGTCACGCAGTCATGCCGACTCAGTCCGTAGCGTCCCACCACAGGATAGGCCACCAGCGTGTGCGAAGAGATGATACAGGAGAACAGCAGTGAAGCCTCCCAACGGAATCCTAGCACCCATTGGCCCACACTGAACCCCAGAACGAAAGGGATGATAAACGTAAGCAAACCGAATATGATACCCCGCACACGATTCTTCTTCAACCCCTCCATATCCATCTCCAAACTGGCAAGGAACATGATATAGTACAATCCCACCTTGCCGAACAATTCGAAACTGCTGTCACGCGTCAAGATGTTGAGCCCATGCTCACCCACCAGTACGCCTGCTAGTATCATACCCACCAAATGCGGTATGCGTATGCGGTTAAATATCAATGGAGCAAACAGAATGATAACCAATACCACAAGGAATATCCATGTGGGGTTAGTGATGGGGAAAAGTTGTGCTATATCGTTGAGTATGGACATGGTATTTATGTTTCAGGTTACAAATGTACGCTTTTTTTACGACTTCTTACCCAAAACAGAACCCATATTATAAAAAAGTAGGGGGAAACATATTCCCCCTACCCTATCAGTTGTAATCGTATTGCTTATTCCCAAGCCAAAGCGCTGGCGCCCAATACGGCAGCATCAGAGTCCTTGAGTTCTGAAACGAGCAATTTAGTCTTACCTTTCCAAATGCTGAGCACATTGGCCTCCATTGCCTCGAGTGTAGGCTTCATAATGAGGTCGCCAGCCTTGGTAAGTCCGCCAAAGAGCACGATAGCCTCGGGTGCACTGAACGCGATGAAGTCAGCCAATGCCTCACCGAGAATGTTGCCTGTAAAGGTAAACACCTCCTGTGCAACCTTGTCGCCACGGATAGCAGCATCGTACACATCCTTAGAGGTTATCTGACCCTCAATCTCGCGCAAGAGGCTGGGTTCGTCAGTACAGTCGATGATCTCCTTCGCAGTACGTGCCACACCTGTAGCCGAGCAGTAGGTCTCCAAACAACCTGTACGTCCACAGCCACATTGGCGACCGTTGTGACGGCGTGAAATAACATGTCCCAACTCACCGGCAAAGCCGTCGTGACCATAAACCAACTGACCGTTGACAACAATACCGCTACCTACACCTGTTCCGAGTGTGATTTCGATAAAGTTTTTCATGCCGCGTGCAGCACCATAAGTCATCTCACCGATGGCAGCAGCATTAGCATCGTTGGTCACTGTTACGGGTACACCAATCGTCTTCTCAAATTCCGCAGAAAGCGGAACGATACCCTTCCAAGGCAAGTTGGCCGAGTGCTCGATGTTACCGGTATAGTAGTTGCCGTTGGGGGCACCAATACCCATACCTTTAATCTTACCGATGCCGCCTACTTCCTCAATCATTGGGAGCAGTTTCTCAGCCACAGCAGCCACATAATCGTCAAATTTAGTGTAAGCCTGTGTCTTGATTGAATCTACGCTAAGAATATTTCCACGCGCGTCTACGATACCGAACACGGAATTAGTTCCGCCGATATCCATTCCTACTACATAAGGTTTGTCCATAATGGTATATATTTTAAGGTTGTTACTTTAATGCTGCAAATGTAATGATAGTTCGCTGATAGCCCAAACAAATTAGCGTTTTTTTGCTTTATTCCATATTTTTATTCAGCAGCCTCACGCTCTATCCTTTTGGCCTCATCCCATAGGGCATCCATCTCTTCGAGAGTCATCTCCTTAAGGTTACGCCCCTGTGCAATGGCGCACTCCTCCACATATCCGAAGCGACGAATGAACTTCTGGTTGGTGCGTTCTAGCGCATTGTCGGGGCTGAGTCCATTCATGCGTGCCACATTGATAGCAGCAAAGAGCATATCGCCCAGTTCCTCTTCGGCAAGGTCGCGGTTCCCGCGCTCCAGTTCGGCTTTCAGTTCCTCAATCTCTTCGAGCAGTTTTTCCCATGCTCCCAAAGCATCGTCCCACTCGAAGCCCACGTTACGCGCCTTCTCCTGTATGCGGTAGGCCTTGACGATAGAGGGCAATCCTGATGGCACCCCGCTCAGTACCCGCTTGTTGCCTCCCTTCTCGCGCAATTTCAGTTGTTCCCAATTTTCCGATACCTGAGTGGCATTGTCCACCTCTACCGTTCCAAACACATGGGGATGGCGGAATATCAGTTTGTCGCACAAACGATCACACACATCCTTGATGTCAAACGTACCCTTTTCCGATGCAATCTTGGCATAGAATGCCACATGCAACAGCACGTCGCCCAACTCCTTGCATATGTTTGCATCATCCTCGTTAATCAAGGCATCACATAACTCATACACCTCTTCTATCGTATTGGGTCGCAGACTCTCATTGGTCTGCTTACGATCCCACGGACATTTCTCGCGCAACTCATCCAGTACATCGAGAAAACGGCCGAAGGCCTCCATCTGTTGCTGTCGTAAGCTCATATCACTCCTGTTTTTGTGCAAAAATAGCATTTAATCGGCAATCTACCAAACACACCACCGCATATACGAAGAAAGCGATGCGAAGATTCATTGATAGGCCAATAATATAACAATTGCCCAATGATATTATTATCGACAAAATATTTCGTTGTTTATGATGGGGAATCGTGGGGAATTATGTAACTTTGAAACGAATTTTGTAAATACGGAATAGAATGGATATCCCCTATCATATACCAGTGATGCTGCATGAGACGGTCGACGGTCTCGACATTGCTCCTGGCGGTGTATATGCCGACATGACCTTCGGTGGCGGCGGACATTCGCGCGAGATATTGCGACGGATGGACGATACGGCACGACTCTATAGTTTTGACCAGGATGCCGATGCCGAGCGTAACATCGTGGATGACGACCGCTTCACCTTTGTGCGTAGCAACTTCCGCTATCTGTATAACTGGATGCGCTATCATGGTGTAGAGCAGTTGGATGGTGTGCTGGCCGACCTCGGTGTGTCGAGTCATCAGTTTGACGAGGGCGAACTGGGCTTCTCGTTCCGTTTCGATGCGAAGCTGGACATGCGCATGAACCGTCGCGACGGACTCACTGCTGCGGACATCGTGAATACCTATGATGAGGAACGACTGGCCGAGATCTTCTATCTCTATGGCGAACTGCTCAATAGCCGTAAACTGGCATCGGTCATCGTGAAGGCACGTGCGCAGGCACCGATAGAGACGACAGGGCAACTGTATGAAACGGTGAAGCGACTCTTCGGCCGTGACCGCGAGAAGAAGGAGATGGCCAAACTGTTTCAGGCATTGCGCATCGAGGTGAATGAGGAGATGGAGGCATTGAAGGAGATGTTGCAGTCGGCAACTGAACTGCTTCGGCCAGGAGGACGCCTCGTAGTGCTCACTTACCACTCGCTCGAGGACCGTCTGGTGAAGAACCTCATGAAGACGGGTAATGTGGAGGGTAAAGTGGAACAGGATATCTATGGCACCAAGCCCTCACCTTACCGCCTTGTGGGCAAGGTAGCTGTGGCAAGTCGTGATGAGCAGGAGATGAACCCTCGCTCGCGTAGCGCCAAACTGAGGATAGGTGAGAAGAGATAATTGACCGTTCAGTATTAAAGATTAAAGAAATGGCATCGGAACAAAAGAAGAAAAAGAATAAGCGCTCACTCAAGTCGATAGTTGATGGCGACATGCTGCTGAGTCCCTTCCTGCATCGTCAGTTGGGACTGTTATTGCTGATAGCAGCGCTGATTATTGTATATGTGAGCAATCGCTATGCCTTCCAGCATGAACAGTTGGAGATACAGCATCTGCGTAGCCAACTCAATGACATGAAGTATGAGGCGCTGGCACGCTCAAGCGAATTGATGGAGAAGAGCCGAGAGTCGAACATCCAGAAGTTTATCGTAGAGCAGGGAAGTGCGCTGCAAACTTCTACCCAGCCACCCGTAATCATTAAGAAATAGTATGCAAGACCCTAAGGACAAGAAGATAATATCGCGATACTTTACCATTATCATTCTCATGGGAGTGGTGGGCATCATCATCCTGCTCAAAGCCATGTCGGTGATGGTGTTTGAACGCAACTACTGGAAAGAGGTGGCTAGCCGATCGATTGTTGACAGTGTGGCCATTGCCCCTCGCCGTGGCAACATATTGAGCGACGACGGACTGCTGATGGCCAGTAGTGTGCCGCAATATACGTTGTTCATGGACTTTATGGTAAGCGACAGGGACGAGGCACGTCGTATCAAGGCACAAAACAAACGTGACTCACTGCTGCGTGTGCACGAGACGGAGATATGTGAGGGATTGCATCGCATACTTCCCGACAAGAGCGTGGAGGAGTTTCGACAGACCTTCCGCAAGGGACGCGAACGCAAGAGCCGCTATTGGAAAATCTACCCCAAGCGCGTGTCGTATGCACAATATAAGGAGATAAAGGAACTGCCCGTGCTGAGCCTACGCTCGAGTGTAGGTGGTTTCTTTACCGAGAGTAACATACGCCGTGAGAAGATATATGGTTCGCTGGCCCAGCGTACCTTGGGCGATGTATATGCCAAGGTTGACTCGGCCAAGAATGGTATCGAACTGGCTTACGACGACTACCTGCGTGGCACTCCGGGATTGGGCCATAAGAAGAAGGTCAACAATGAACACTTGACCATCATAGATGAACCAGCCATTGATGGAATGGATGTGCAGACGACACTCAACGTAGAGATACAGGACATTGCCGAGAAAGCACTGCTCGATGTGCTGCACAAGCAGAACGAGGTGTATGGCGGTGATGCTCGCACGGGTGTAGTCATCGTGATGGAGGTGGCTACGGGCGACATAAAGGCTATCGTCAACATGAACCGCTTGGATGATGGCAGTTACTACGAAACCAAGAACAATGCACTCACCGATATCCTTGAGCCAGGTTCGACCTTCAAGACGGCATCACTGCTAGTGGCACTTGACGACAAGAAGATAAGTATCAATGACTCGGTAGATGCCAATAGAGGTTTATACAAGTTTGGCTCTGCTACGATGCGCGACCACAACTGGAACAGGGCTAGTGCCTACGGCGTGCTCAGCGTACCACAAGTTCTCATGTACTCATCCAACGTGGGGACTGCACGAATCATCGACGAGAACTACGGCAAGGAGCCCGAGAAGTTCGTCGAAGGATTGCATCGCATGGGACTGGCGACACACTTCCCCCTGTTGCCAGGTACGGGACGTCCCGTCATACGCAAACCCAACAAAGACAAGAGCAACTGGTCACGTACAGCACTACCGTGGATGTCAATCGGCTATGAAACGCAAATTGCTCCCATCAACATCGTATCGTTCTACAATGCCATTGCCAACGATGGTAAATTCATGAAGCCGCGTCTCGTGAAAGCTATCCTCGAAGATGGACATGTGGTGAAGGAGTTCAAGCCCGAAGTGCTCATCGACAAGATAGCCTCGAAGCAGGCGCTTGACGACATCACCAAGATGCTCACTATGGTGGTGAATGAACCCACAGGATTAGGCCGCCAAGCAGGGTCGGAAGAGTTTCTTGTGGTTGGTAAGACGGGTACTGCACAGATTGCCAGCGGAGGCCAACTTAAGGGAGGCGGTCACCAATTGAGTTTCTGCGGTTTCTTCCCTGCCGACGCTCCCAAGTATACCTGCATCGTATCTATCCAGACCCGCGGTGGACTCATCTCGGGTGGTGGAGTGGCCGGTGTGGTATTTGGCGACATTGCCAAGCGTGTGATGGCTCGTGATGCCCGTCGCGACATTAGCGAGTTGGTCGACTCAACGGCCATATATACCCCCGAAGTGCTGCGCGGCAATATTGCCGATGCACGTTATGTGCTCGATGCACTCGACATCCGCCACGAGTGGGATGCCAGTCAGACCTATCGTAAGGGAAAAACCGTATGGGGCAAGGCTGAGAGCATAGACAATCAGGTGCAACTTACCGAGGTGGCTTTCACCCCCACAGAAGGCAAAGTGCCCAATGTGAAGGGACTAGGAGCCAAAGATGCCGTGTATATGCTTGAGGCATGCGGCCTTCGTGTACAACTCTCAGGTATAGGCAAGGTGTACACACAAAGTATACCTCATGGCAGTGCCGTTAAGAAAGGACAAACCATCTACTTAAAACTAAAATAAGACAGGAGGACAAGAGACATGTTACTCACCGACATCATTAGAGACATTCATATAGAGGAGATTATAGGCGATACCCAACGCCCTGTAGCCGATGTACACATCGACTCGCGCCGTATTGCCGAAGGGCACCTCTTCGTAGCCATGCGTGGCACTCAGGTTGATGGGCATAAGTATATCCAAAGCGCCATTGACAAGGGGGCTACAGTGATAGTGTGCGAGCAGTTGCCCGACACATTGGTCGAGGGTATCACCTATCTGCGTGTTGCCGATAGCGAAGAGGCCGTAGGACCCATCGCAACAGCCTTCAATGGACATCCCACCGACAAAGTACGCCTCGTGGGAGTTACCGGCACCAATGGTAAGACCACCATCGCCACCCTCCTCTACGATATGTTCCGCGCCATGGGTTACAAAGTGGGACTTATCTCTACCGTATGTAACTATATTGATGGAGAGGCTATCCCCACGGAGCATACTACGCCCGATGCTGTGACACTGAACGCTCTACTGGGCCGCATGGCCAATGAGGGCTGCAAGTATGTGTTCATGGAGGTGAGTTCGCACTCGGTGGCACAACGCCGCATCGGTGGGCTCAAGTTTGCCGGAGGTATCTTCACCAACCTCACGCGCGACCACATGGACTACCACAAGACGGTAGACAATTACTTGCGTGCCAAGAAGGCTTTCTTCGATGCACTGCCCAAGGATGCTTTCGTAGTAACCAACCTTGATGACAAGAACGGACTGGTGATGACGCAGAACACCCGTGCCAAGGTGCACACCTACTCGCTGCGCAGCCTAGCCGACTTCAAGGGCCGTCTCCTCGAAAACTACTTCGATGGCATGATGCTCGACATCAACAATGTGGAGGTCTTCGTGCAGTTTATCGGTAAGTTCAATGCCAGCAATCTGCTAGCAGTATACGGTACCGCTTGTCTCTTGGGCAAGCGTCCCGAGGAGGTGCTCACCGTGCTCAGCACCTTGCGTCCAGTAAATGGCCGCTTTGATGCCGTACATTCGCCCCAAGGCTTCACCGCCATTGTCGATTACGCCCATACTCCCGATGCTATCACCAATGTACTGAATGCTATTCATGAGGTACAAGGAGGTAAGGGTAAGGTCATCACTGTAGTGGGGGCTGGCGGCAATCGTGACAAGGGTAAGCGTCCCCTCATGGCGCAAGAGGCCGTGAAGGGCAGCGATAAGGTCATCATCACCAGCGATAACCCTCGTTTCGAAGAACCCCAAGATATCATTGCCGACATGTTGGCAGGGCTTACCCCCGCACAGAAAGCCAATGTGGTGACCATCACTGACCGTCGTGAGGCTATCCGTACTGCCTGTATGCTTGCAGCCAAGGGCGATGTCATCCTTGTTGCAGGTAAAGGTCACGAGACCTATCAGGATATTAAGGGTGTGAAGCACCACTTCGACGATAAAGAGGTGCTGCGTGAAGCCTTCGGAGAATAAAGAAACGAATATTCGAATGAAAAAGAGGTAAGACTAATTCATCCAAAATATAAATAGTTAGGTATGAAGAAGATGTATGTATTTCTTGCTGAAGGCTTCGAAGAAATAGAAGCCCTCGCCCCTGTCGATGTGATGCGCCGTGCCGGATTGGCAGTTACTTTGGTCTCTATCACCGACAATCTTGTGGTAAATGGAGCACACGGCATTCCTGTTGTCGCTGATGCCTTGTTTGCAGAACTTTCCTTTGCCGATGCAGCGCTCCTCTTTTTGCCAGGCGGACTCCCTGGTGCTACCAATCTCGATGCACATGAGGGCTTGCGCAGTCTGCTTGTCGACAAGGCAGGCGAGGATGTGGTGATCTCGGCCATCTGTGCTGCTCCGCTCGTGCTTGGCGGTTTAGGCCTGCTTGAGGGTAAGCGTGCGACCTGCTATCCTGGCTTCGAGGACACCATGCAGGGGGCTTGTTACACGGCCGATAAGGTGACCTGCGACGGCAATACGTTTACAGCATGTGGCCCTGCTGCTGCATGGGATTTGGGCTTTGCCTTCGTGGAGCACTTCTGTGGTGTAGCGAAGGACGATGAGTTACGCAGAGGAATGCAGTTTGTATGACCCGATATGCCATTATCGTCGCTGGCGGCAAGGGCCTGCGCATGGGGTGTGACCTTCCCAAACAATTTATCCCTGTTGAAGGCCTCCCTGTGCTGATGCGCACATTGGAAACCTTCCATACCTACGATGCCGCCTTGCACATTATCCTTGTGTTGCCGCGCGACCATCAAGCCTATTGGCATGAGTTGTGCCGCAAATATACCTTCGAGGTACCTCACCGCATAGCCGATGGCGGTGCCA
The DNA here is from genome assembly GCA_045654445.1 of Bacteroidaceae bacterium. Taxonomy (GTDB): domain Bacteria; phylum Bacteroidota; class Bacteroidia; order Bacteroidales; family Bacteroidaceae; genus UBA1189. Next base: position 16,924 of record JAZONI010000079.1, read on the forward strand.
CACGTTTCCATTCCGTGCAGAATGGCTTGGCCTTGGTCGATGCGCCCGAAGCCTTGGTGGCGGTACACGATGGGGTACGTCCTTTTGTGTCACACGACGTTATCGGCCGCTGCCTGTCCGAGGCCGAGACGCATGGAGCCGTAGTGCCTGTAGTGCCAGTGGTGGAGACCTTGAGACGGTTGACCGATGATGATAGTGTCACCGTGCCGCGTGATGCCTATCGCTTGGTGCAGACCCCGCAGACATTCCGCGCATCGCTGCTGCGTCAGGCCTATGCACAGCCATATAGCGATGCTTTTACCGATGATGCTTCGGTGGTGGAGGCGTTGGGACACACCGTACATCTCGTCGAGGGCAATAGGGAGAACATCAAGCTGACCACTCCCTTTGATCTGGTTGTTGCCCGTGCCTTGGTAAAGAATCTCTGAGCAGAAGGAGTAGAAGAGTACAATCATGTTTTCGTTCAAGCAATTCACCGTCCATCAAGATCTTTGCGCCATGAAGGTAGGTACCGATGGGGTGCTGCTCGGTGCGTGGGCCCGTGTCTCCCATTGCCGTCACATCCTCGATATTGGTACGGGGACGGGGCTTATCGCTCTCATGGCTGCCCAGCGCAGCGATGCGCATGTCGAGGCCATTGACCTGGACGATGGTGCCGTGCAGCAGGCTACCGATAATGTGGCGGCATCTCCATGGGCCGACCGTATCGCCGTCAGCAAGGCCGATGTGAAGGCGTTTCCCACTCCTGCCGTGCTGTTCGATGCCATCCTATGTAATCCCCCCTTCTTTGAGCGTTCACTGAAGAGTCCCGATGCAGCCCGCACGATGGCTCGCCACACCGATACGCTCACCTTTGACGAACTGGCCCGCCATGCAGCCCGTCTTTTGGCGCCGGAGGGTGAGTTTTCTGTTGTCATCCCCTACGATCGTGCTACCGACATGATTGTCAGTGCGGCCTCATGTGGTCTCTTTGCATCGCGCCGCACGGTTGTTTATCCTGTCGAGGGAGGCAAGGCCAAGCGCATACTCTTGGCCTTTACACGTCAAGGAGAGCCGCATACCCCGACAACGCTCTGCCTGCGGGATGCGGCACGCAACTACACCCTCCAATACCGTGAATTGGTGGAGGAGTTCTACCTTAAATTATAATAGCCTTCTACTGCTGGTGCGGAGCATACAGATGGTGGTCGGCAATATAGGCTGCTACTGCAGGGTGTAGCATGTCGCGGGCATCGCCGCCCGCAGCAAGGGCTGTGCGCACCTCGGTCGAACTATAGGGGAAGAGGGGAGGGTTCTCCAGGATGGAAAGTCGGAAGTTGAAGGTTGAGAGTTGCTTTCTTCTCTCAACACTTTGCTCTAGACTATCAACCGAGTCTCTTGGATACACGATGAGGGGTGTCTCGCGCAGGATCTCTTCGCTGCGGTACCAGCGGTCGAAGCCCTGCCAGTTGTCCTCGCCAATGATGAGGCTGAACGTACAGTCGGGGTAGGCCTCGCGCAATGCCTGCAGTGTGTGGTAGGTATATGAGGGGCGGGGCAGATGGAACTCAAAGTCGCAAGCCTTCAGCGTGTGGTAGGGTGCTATGGCCAACTGCAGCATGGCCAGTCGGTGCTGCTCATCAAGGAGTTCAAGATTCCGCTTCAACGGGTTCTGTGGGCTCACCATCATCCACACCTCATCGACCAACCCTTGGTCACAGATGTAGGCGGCAAGAGCAGTGTGCCCGAGGTGGACAGGGTTAAAAGAACCTCCGAAGATTCCGATGCGCTTCATGTGAGTTGGGGAATAACGCGTCAGTACTTTCTCTCTTTCCCTTATCCCTCGATAAAGCCCTTGATGATGCTGAGCGCTTCGGCCTTGGCAGTCTCAAGATCGTCATTGATGACTATCTTGTCAAACTTGGGAGCGAAGGAGAGTTCATACTCGGCCTTGTCGATGCGTTGCTGTATCACCTCAGGGGCATCGGTGCCACGACCTTCGAGTCTGTGGCGCAGCTCCTCCACCGAGGGAGGCTGTATGAAGAGCGAGAGGGCGCGGTCACCATAATACTCCTTGATGTTGCATCCGCCCACCACATCGACATCGAATACGACGTGTTGCCCAGCTTCGAGTTGGCGTTCCACCTGTGCCTTCAGGGTGCCATAGAAGCGGTCGGGGTATACCTCTTCATATTCGAGGAACTCGCCTGCTGCGATGCGCTCGCGGAACTCCTCAGGACTGAGGAAGAAGTACTCTACACCATGCTGCTCGGTGCCACGTGGAGCACGGCTGGTAGCCGAGATGGAGAAGGCAAGCCCCAGTCCCTGCTGCATGAGGTAGTTGATGATGGTTGACTTGCCCGAGCCTGAGGGGGCAGAGAAAATGATAAGTTTGCCAGCCATAATAAAAACTTCGTTTTTGTCAGCAGTCAACAGTCTACGGTCTCTCTAAACCCTAGACTCTCAACCCTAAACCATTTTACATTACATTCAATACTTGTTCCTTGATCTGCTCCAGTTCGTCCTTCATCTTCACCACGATGTTTTGCATCTCGGCGTGGTTGCTCTTGCTGCCTGTGGTGTTGATTTCGCGTCCCATCTCCTGCGCTATGAACCCGAGCTTCTTGCCTTGTCCGTGGCCTTCGTTCATCGTCTGGCGGAAGTAGGCGAGGTGGTTGGTGAGGCGTTGCTTCTCCTCATTGATGTCGAGTTTCTCGATGTAGTAGATGAGTTCCTGTTCGAACCGGTTGTTGTCGTACTCTATGCCGAGGCTCTTCTGTAGGCTGTCGAGGATGCGCTCGCGTATCTTCTCGGTACGCTCCTTCTCATAGGGCACGATGCTGTGGAGCAGGGCTTCTATGTTGTCGAGTTTCTCTCCGAACTTGCGTTCCAGTGCCGCTCCCTCCTGTCGGCGGAAGTCCATCAGCTGCGCTATGGCCCCGGTGATGGCGGTGCGTGCCGCTTCCCACTCCTCGTCGCTGAGTTCCTTCACCTCGGTGCGGCTCAGTGCGTCGGGCATGCGCAGCAGTGTGGCAAACCAGTCGGCAGGTTCGGGTATGCCCGTACTTTCGCTGATGGCCTTGATCTGTGTGTAGTAGCTCTCCACGATGGCGCGGTTGATGGGTGCTCCCTGCTGTGCGGCATCCTCCTCAATCCATAGGCTGAAGTCCACCTTACCGCGCTCGAGAGTCTGTGCGATGAGGGTACGTATCTCCATCTCCTTTTCGCGGTAGAGCGGTGCGATGCGTGTCGAGAGGTCCAGTGCCTTGCTATTGAGCGACTTTATCTCGGCATATATCTTCTTGCCGCCATGGGTGGTCACGGCCTTGCCGTAGCCTGTCATTGATAGTATCATAGGTGCGTATGTGTATGTATATGTTCTTTTCTAGTACAAAAGTAGTACAAAAAATCCATTTGTCCATTCTTCCCGTCAAGTTTTTGGGTGTTTGCCCATCGGCGGTGGAATGTAAAACTATATCCTCTCGCAAACAAAACCCGCGCTGCCGTGTTATTTCCGTACATAAACCTTTTTTGGTAAACATAAACTTAAAACCTAAATGTATGAAAAAAGTATTCTTATTCATGGCCGTAGCAGGCTTGTTCTCGCTTTCCACGGCAAAGGCTCAGGTGACCGAGGTGGTAGAGATTGCCGAGATCCCCGTATCCAAGTACAGTGTGCAGACCAATGGCTTCTGGGACAACTGGTTCGTGTCATTGAACGCCGGCGCACAGTTCTCCTACCTCTATCCCGAAGGTAAGCAGGATTTCAAGGACCGCATCACCTTCTCTGGCCTTGCCTACGTGGGTAAGTGGTTCACCCCGGGCATGGGTATGCGTTTGGCCTATAACGGCTACAAGTTCCAGGGTTACAATGACAAGTCCGACTACATGAACCTGCACGTCGATGCCTTGATGGACCTTACCAACCTGATCGGTGGCTACAACCCCGACCGCATCTACCACATCGCCCCCTATGTGGGTATGGGTGCCGTGCGTGAGTTCGACAACAACTCCTACGCCTTCGGGTTCAATGCCGGTATCCTCAACACCTTCCGCATCAACGACTCATGGCGCATCAACCTCGAGATGGGAGCCCTCCTTGCCGAGAAGGAGATGGATGGCTTCACCGGTCCCAAGCGTGGCTTCGACGACCTCTTCTCGCTCACTGCCGGTGTCACCTATAACATTGGTGGCGACACCTGGAACAGCAGCCCCGACATTACCGCGCTCGTCATGATGAATGCCGCCGAGATTGCTGCCCTCAACCAGGCTTTGGCACAAGAGCAAACGACCAACCGTACCTTGCGCAACCAGTTGGCACAGAAGCCCAGAGAGGTGGTCAAGGAGACCGTCGTGAACGAATATGCCGTAGCGCCCCAGTCTGTGTTCTTCAACCTCAACTCGGCTCAGATCGCTTCGCAGAAGGAGCTCGTCAACCTCCGTGCCGTGGCCGACATGGCTAAGCACGACAACGTGAAACTCCACATCATCGGCTATGCCGACAGTGCCACCGGCGATGCCAAGTACAATCAGGCCCTCTCGCTGCGCCGTGCACAGACCATTGCCAACGAACTCGTCAAGATGGGTGTCAGCAAGGCCAACCTCATTATCGAAGGTAAGGGCGGCGTCACCACGCTCGCACCCGCATCCTATAACCGCCGCGTCATCATCGAGACCATGTAAAGAATTAAAATCTGTAATTAAAGATTGAGACTGGCATAGTCATTGATGACAACAACGTGTGAGGAGAGGCCAAAGCCTCTCCTCGCTTCTATTCGTAGTCTTTTCTGTTGACTAACTCCAATCTGCGGATTAAGTTTGAATTTGCGATAGGTCAAACATTCTATAAAAACAGCAGAAACTTAACTCATAAAAATCAACGACTATGTCTACAAACAGTGAGGTTGCTCGTGTTACGGTTCGCCCAGGAACTTGACGATGACCTTCACTTGTGCCCGGGTGAGCACCTTGGTATTCTCCTTGTAGCCTACGTCCTGCATGGCCTGCCACATGCCGCGTGTGTCGTGCATCTCGCGACGGAAGAGGCGCAGGGCTGAGTCGTAGCCATGGTCGGGGTAGTACATCTGAGCCAAATCCCCGAAGGGATAATCCCTTATCTTGAATCGTGCCATGATGAAAATTATGATTTATGATTTGTCAATTGTCAATTGTCAATTATCTTACCGAGTGCGTATATTAACTTTTAACCTTTAACTTTTAACCTTAAAATACAATCCGCGAGAGTCATCTTTAGATACAGCTCCCTTAGCAATCCACTGAGAAATCATGACTTTCGGGTCGGGCTTCATACCTTGTGCGATGCGCAATGCCTTCACATCCTCTCGCGTAAACTCATCAGGCAGCAGCGAGAGCAAGCCTACGGGGCCGCGCTGCTTGGCCGACTCCTCGCCTTGTAGGTCACTATGGAGCATGTCACGGAAGAAGCGCATCTTGCACCACAGGTCATACCTCACCGTCCACGCGGCAAACTCGGCAATCTCGCTCGACCACTGGCAGCCATTCATCACATAGAGCAGCATGGCGCGGAAGAAGCCCATCAGCACGGAGCGGTACGACAGGGTGGCGTAGGTCTCATCCTCTATCTCTTCGGCAAAGTTGCTCATCTCGTCGCATAGCTGCTCTGCCCATGCCTGCGCC
>JAZONI010000080.1:0-8096 GCA_045654445.1 Bacteroidaceae bacterium
AAGGGCCTCACTCTTGCGGTACTGTGCCTCTACGATAGGGCTGTTGATGATGACCAGCGTGTCGCCCCGATGCACGGTGTCGCCCTCCCTGACGAGGAAGGAGTCGATGCGGCCAAGGAGTTTGCCACTGATGCGTATCTCCGTTGCCTCGGCCTCACCTTGCAACGTGATGGGCGGCTCACGGGCCGTGAGGTGTATAATCATAAATACTGCAATCATAACAACGATGATGGCAGCAAAGGCCCAAGCAAGGTAATTACGTAACTTTTCCATAATGATATCAGATAATGCCGCACAAGGCTTGCAGGTTAGTGAGTGTGATACGATAAAGGTAATAGGCCGACAAGAGGTCGAGGCGGGCCTGTGAAAGGGCATTTTCGGCATCGACAACCTCGGTAGATGTGGCCATGCCCTCGGCAAAGGCGATACGCCGCATGCGGGCCAACTCCTCATTAAGGGCGATGGTAGTCGTGAGCACGCGTGTATCGGCAAGGGTACGCGTGAGTGTAGCATATAGTTCGCTCACCGTAGTGGCCAATGCCGCCTCGGTATGTTCACGCGTGTAGGCCAGCGACTGACGTTCAAGACGACTCTGCGCTATTGCCCGCTCACGGTGCAGGCCATCGAAGAGGTTCCATGTGAAGCCAACCCCCACTATGGTGCGCGGCAACAGGTTGCTCGGCAGGCCATGAGCATAGAGCGTCTGCTTGCCAAAAAGGGCGATATCGGGCAGATAGTCGCTCTGCCCCATGCGTAACTCAGCCTGAGTCATCTGCTCCTCGATATATAAGGCATGCAAGCCATAGTTGTTATTACTCATGGCAGCTTGGTAGTCGCTCTCAGTAAGCAGGGGAGCCAAAGGAGCGAGCGGCGAAGTAGGAAGTATCAACGAAGCTTCGGAGGTGATGCCAAGGAGGCGCTTCAAAGCCTGTTGCTCCACCTGTTCGGTGGTGAAGGCATGCTGTAGTTCGCGTTCGGCCTCCTCCATAGCCACCTGTGCCGATAGGCGCATGGCTTTGTCGATAAGTCCTGCCGATTCGAGGCGCAAGGCATCGGCATAATGATGGCGCAACACCTCGCTACGCTCGCTGCACACTGCAGTAGCCTCGGTAGCCAGTACTAAGGCGTAGTAACGCTCGGTGAGCAGGGCAATCTGTGTGGCCTCTACCTCCTCGCTTACCGTTTGTGCCACTTGAGTCAACTGCTGCGCCATGCGACGAGCCAGCAAGCGCTTGCCTCCACTAAAGGCTACCCACTCGGCCGTGAGGCCTACCGAAGCGACATTCTGTGGTATCAGAGGAAAGGTGAGCGTGTATTGCCCTATCTTGTCGAGTAGGCCACTCACCAACTGTTCTGAAGGGATGATGCGCTGCACATACGCCTTGGCAGGATCAGTAAATTGCGATAAGGGTTGGCGCACCTCAATCTCTTCGGAAAGGTGGGCATACATACCCTCGCCCTGCAGTTGGGGCCACCACAGGGCCGAAGCCTTGCGTTGCTCTTCACGAGCCATCTGCACTTGCGCATCAGCAGCCTTCAAGGCGCTAGCATGTTGAAGCATCTGCGCCTTGGCCTCATCAAAGGTGTAGGGCAACGTCTGTGCCGAAAGTATAACAACCCAATTGACAAGGAATAGAGACAAGATCGTTTTCATGATGAAGAAACAAATAAAAATTTAACTTTGTTGAATCTCAAATTGCTAGAATACTCCTTTGAAGAGATAATCTCCTGCCGACGCGGAAACGAAGTTTGGAAAGGCAACCTTTAGGTCGCTGAAAGCAATGAAAGCGTCGGTTGCTTTTGGCCCCTTGCTTTTCCCTTATGGCCAGCGACCTAAAGGTTCGGGCGGCGAACTTCGTTTGACGTCGGCGCTCAGTAAAGAAAATACGCATTTTCTTTACTTTCACTCGTTAAAATTTGTTTTTTCGCTCAACTTGCACTAAAATTAAACTTGTCCTGCCATTTGAAGGTAGGCTGCATCTCAGAAATACTCAAAATTATTTGGTATTTCGTTCGATTTGCACTACCTTTGCAGCCGCTAGCACGAGTTGTTGGCATATTCAAATCATTAACTAATTAAAAACTAACAAAATGGCAACAAAAATCAGATTACAGAGAAGAGGTCACAAAGACTATGCTTTCTACTCTATCGTAATTGCTGATGCAAGAGCTCCACGTGATGGAAAATTTATTGAAAAGATCGGTACTTACAATCCAAACACCGATCCTGCCACAGTAGATTTGAATTTCGAGAGAGCTATGTATTGGGTAGGTGTAGGTGCACAGCCTACTGACACTGCACGCAACATCCTTTCTCGCGAAGGTGTGTACATGATGAAGCACCTCCAAGGTGGTGTTAAGAAGGGCGCATTCGACGAGGCTACTGCACAAGCACGTTTCGAGGCTTGGAAGAGCAACAAGCAGGCTAACCTTGCTGCTATCGTAAGCAAGAACGAGCAGGCTAAGCGCGATGCTGCCAAGGCTGCCCTCGAAGCTGAGAAGAAAGTAAACGAGGCTATTGCCCAAAAAGTTGCTGAAAAGAAGGCTGCAGCCAAGATGGCTGAAGCCGAAGCCGCTGCTGAAGCTGCTGCCGAAGAGGCTCCCGCTGCTGAAGAGGCATAAGCAACAACACACACATTTTTTATTCTGCATTCAAAAAAGAGGAAGGACCTGCGAAGGTCCTTCTTTCTTTATATGTATCTTCTCATTCGAAACTAAAACACGAAAGGGGTAGACAACAAGCAACACGCCACCCGGACACCAAAGCAACAGGTAGCGTTACTCAAACTGAATAGCCTTGCAAGGATGTATGCGCGAGATAATCTGTGAAGGAACAATAAGAATGAGCACAGAGAGCACAAACATCACCACGTTCACCAACAGGATAAATGTCCAGTCAAACTCTACAGGCACACAATCGAGATAGTAATCCTGTGGGTTAAGGGGAATCACCCGAGCAAATTTCTGTATTGCACAGAGGCCCAAACCAATCACATTGCCCCAAAACATCCCCTTGCCGATAATAAACATGGCAAAATAGAGGAACACCTTGCGCACCGAGATGTTAGGAGCACCCAAGGCCTTAAGGATACCAATAAACTGCGTACGCTCAATGATAAGGATGAGCAAGCCCGAAATCATGGTGAACGCTGCCACACCAATCATCAACGCTAAGATGAGCCACACATTCATGTCGAGCACATCCAACCAGGCAAACAAGCCCGGATTCGTATCTTCGACAGATTGTACGATATATTGCTCGCCATACTTGTCTTCGGTGCGGTCAAGGAGTGTACCCAGTTCCCAGTTCATCGGCTCCGTACACTCAAAGCGCGTGAGCATCACCTCAACACCTGTCACCTGATCGCTCTCCCAACGATTGAGCGACTGCACCGTCTTGAGGTCAGTGATCACAAACAGTTGGTCATATTCACTGAATCCCGTTTCATACACACCGGCGATGGTATATCGGCGAGCACGCATGTTGCCTTGCAAGAAGTAGGAGTCAACCTTATCGCCCACCTGCAACTGCAACTTATCAGCAATCACTTGCGATATCAGAATCTTGTTCGATGCTATCGTATCAGAGAACTGAGGCACCTCGCCCTCCTTCATGTACTGTGCGTAGAAGTCGAGGTTGTATTCCTCCCCTACCCCCTTCAGCACATATCCCATAAAGTCTTCGGTAGTCTTGAACACTCCTGCCTTTGTCGCATAACGCTGCACATGCTGCACATCGTCCATCCCAGACAGCATGGCCATCAAGGCACTATCGGCAGCAACAGGACGCGTCTCATAAGCGTTCACCGTGTTGTAATTACTGATATGCAGATGTGAGCCAAAGCCTATGGCCTTACTCCGCACCTCATGCTTGAAGCCGAACGAGATGGCTATAGTCACCAACATGACCGCCAAGCCCAATGCCACACCAATCTGCGCAATGAGTACAGCAGGACGCGACACCTTGCGTCCCTCCTGCTCATTATGATATAGACGTCGGGCTATATATGACTCGTACGACATGCGTCAGATGAAGGCGTTTGGGTTACTTGATTGTTCGTCCAGGATAAGCCTCCAGCGCTTTTTGCAGCACAATGAGTGCACGCTGCAGATCATCCTTCTTCAACACGTAGGCTATGCGCACCTCGTTGCGTCCTGCACCGGGAGTGGTGTAGAAACCACTGGCTGGAGCCATCATCACGGTCTCGCCCTCGTAGTCAAACTCACTCAAGCACCATGCACAGAACTCCTCGCTATCATCTACCGGGAGTCGTGCCACCGTATAGAAGGCACCCATAGGAATAGGGCTATATACACCAGGGATGCGATTAAGTCCATCGATAAGACACTTACGACGCTCTACATATTCATCATAGGTCTCGCGTGCGTATGTCTCAGGCTCGTCGAGCGATGCCTCAGCAGCAATCTGTCCGATAAGTGGAGGACTCAAGCGTGCCTGACAGAACTTCATCACTGCCTCACGCAACTGCTTGTTCTTCGTGATAAGAGCACCGATACGGATACCACACTCCGAGTAACGCTTCGACACCGAGTCGATGAGCACCACATTGTCCTCGATGCCTTCGAGGTGACAAGCCGAGATATAGGGCGAACCCGTATAGATATACTCACGATATACCTCGTCGGAGAAGAGATACAGGTCGTACTTCTTCACCAAGTCGCGTATCTGATTCATCTCACGGCGTGTGTAGAGGTATCCTGTCGGATTGTTAGGGTTACATATCATGATAGCCTTGGTGCGCTCGTTGATGAGTTCCTCAAAACGCTCCACCTTGGGCAGACAGAAACCCTCCTCAATCGTAGTGGGGATGGTACGGATGACTGCACCAGCCGAAATGGCAAATGCCTGATAGTTGGCATAGAAGGGGTCGGGCATGATAATCTCATCGCCGGGGTTCAAACAAGCGAGGAACGAGAACAACACCGCCTCACTACCACCAGTAGTGATGATGATATCGTCGGCTGTAAGGTTGATACGATATTTGGCATAATAGTCAACCAACTTTTCACGATAACTGAGATATCCCTGAGAAGGGCTATATTCCAACACCGTACGGTCAATATTTCTAATAGCATCAATCGCCGCTTGAGGTGTGGGAAGGTCGGGCTGACCAATATTCAAGTGATACACATGTATGCCGCGAGCCTTGGCATCATCGGCCAAAGGAACCAACTTACGAATCGGAGAAGCGGGCATCAATGTTCCGCGTTGTGATATCTGTGGCATATACCTACAATCTTTTCATTTATCAATATCTTGCAAAATTAGTGTAAGGTAAGCGAAAATCCAAATCTACGTCCCACTCTGTAAAGAAAATTCGAGCTTTTCTTTACTTTCGTTCGCCGATATTTGATATTTCGCTCGGCTTGCACTAAATTTGCACTATAAATAGAATTACACAAATCATTTTCAAGATATATGAGCAATCAACGCTACATGATGCGCGGTGTATCGGCTTCAAAGGAAGATGTACACAACGCTATCAAGAACATCGACAAGGGAATCTTCCCCAAAGCATTCTGCAAAATCATCCCCGACCTCTTGGGCGGCGATGAGGAGTACTGCAACATCATGCATGCCGACGGCGCAGGCACCAAGTCATCACTCGCCTACCTCTACTGGAAGGAAACCGGTGACCTCGGTGTATGGAAGGGCATCGCACAGGATGCACTCATCATGAACATCGACGACCTGCTCTGCGTAGGTGCTACCGATAATATCCTCGTGTCATCGACCATCGGTCGCAACAAGCTCTTGATCCCCGGCGAAGTCATCTCAGCCATCATCAACGGCACAGACGAACTGCTTGCCGAGTTGCGCGAGATGGGCGTAGGCGTATATGCTACTGGCGGTGAGACTGCCGATGTGGGCGACCTCGTGCGCACCATCATCGTAGACAGCACCGTGACCTGCCGCATGAAGCGTAGCGACGTCATCGACAACGGTAACATCCAAGCTGGCGACGTCATCGTGGGTCTTGCCTCATACGGCCAGGCAACCTATGAGAAGGAGTACAATGGCGGTATGGGTAGCAACGGACTCACCAGCGCTCGCCATGACGTATTCGCCAAGTACCTTGCCGAAAAGTACCCCGAGAGCTATGATCAAGCTGTACCCAGCGAACTCGTATACTCAGGCACCAAGCAGCTCACAGACGCCATCGAGGGCAGCCCCATCGATGCCGGAAAGCTTGTGCTCTCACCCACCCGTACCTACGCTCCCGTCATCAAGCAGATTTTGAACGAGATGCGTAGCGACATCCATGGTATGGTACACTGTTCGGGCGGTGCGCAAACCAAGATCCTGCACTTCATCGACAAGCTTCATATTATCAAGGACAACATGTTCCCCGTACCTCCCCTATTCAAGACGATCCACGAGGAAAGTCACACTGATTGGGCCGAGATGTACAAGGTGTTCAATATGGGTCACCGTATGGAAATTTACCTCCCTGCCGACAAGGCACAGCGCATCATCGAAATCAGCCAGAGCTTCGGCATCGATGCACAGATTGTGGGCCGCGTAGAAGCTAGCGACAAGAAGCAACTCGATATCCATAGCGAGTTCGGTGATTTCCACTACGAATAAGATTTCTCCCCTCGGTTCACATACCTATTGTGAAAAATAGAAAAAGGCCTGCTACTGCAGGCCTTTTTTGATTCATGAAGGTTTTACGTCTTAATGTCTATAAAGAATTTGGCAGAATAATTTGTTATTTATTGGATAATCGTTATTTTTGCACAACAGAGATTGAAAAACTCTTAATTACTATACCATGGAACAACTGAAACTAACTTGTCTGCACGACAAGCATGTGGCTCTCGGAGCAAAGATGAGCCCCTTCGGCGGATTTGACATGCCGATTGAATATTCGGGAATCAAGGATGAACACAATGCTGTGCGTGGCGCTTGCGGCGTGTTTGATGTATCTCACATGGGCGAGATATTCGTCAGCGGTCCCGACGCAGAGAAATTTGTCAACCACATCTTTACCAACGACATCACCGATGCCCCCTACGGCAAGATCTACTACGGCATCATGTGCTACCCCAACGGCGGTAGCGTGGACGACCTGCTCGTATATGCTATGGGTGAGGGTAAGTACCTCTTGGTGGTGAATGCATCGAACATCGACAAGGACCATGCCTGGATAGTAGAGCAGAGCAAGGGCTTCGATGTAGTGATCGACAACCAGTCGGACTTCTATGGCCAGGTGGCCGTACAGGGTCCCAAGAGCGAAGAGGTGGTGGAGCGCGTGCTCGGCCTCGCGGTGGGTGACCTTGCCTTCTATACCTTCAAGGAGATAGAGGTCGATGGCGAGACAATCATTGCTAGCCGCACAGGCTACACAGGCGAAGACGGCTTTGAACTCTACGGCTCACACGCCTATATTAATAAGGTGTGGGATGCACTCATCGCCTCGGGCGAGTCGGCTCCCTGCGGACTCGGCTGTCGCGACACCCTGCGCTTCGAGGTGGCACTGCCACTTTACGGACATGAACTCAGTGACGACATCACTCCGCTCGAGGCAGGACTTGGCATCTTCGTGAAGCTCGACAAGGAGGAGTTCATCGGTAAGAATGCACTCGCCGAGCAGAAGGCTGTAGGCCTGAAGAAGAAGATTGTGGGTATCGAGCTCATCGACCGCGCCATCCCCCGTGCCGGCTATCCCATTGAGGTGGAGGGCGAAGAGATTGGTACCGTTACCACGGGTTACCACTGTCTCTCGGTGGACAAGAGCGTGTGCATGGCACTCATCGATGCCCGCTACAGCGCACTGGAGACTCCCGTCGAGGTACGCATCCGCAAGAAGACCTTCGCAGGCAAGGTGGTGAAGAAGAAATTCTATCAGAAGAATTATAAAAAATAGGGGCCTCCCCTAACCCCTCCCAAGGAGGGGGATTTCAAACCAAGTAAACAACAATATTAAACCATTAGCCTCGAAAACCCGAGTCACCCCTCCTTGGGAGGGGCAAGGGGGAGGCCAAAATTTCAATCTTATGAGCAAAGTAATCGAAGGCATCAAGTATGCCGACTCACACGAATGGGTCAAAGTAGAAGGTAACATCGGTTT